>JAZKXQ010000442.1:0-3944 GCA_045611725.1 Oscillospiraceae bacterium | reverse complement strand
TTATTATTTGCTCTTTTGTAAGTTTTATCATTTCGTTAACTCTTTGTATAATTAAATTCATATTTTATTATTAAATTATTGGATTTTTACCATAAAACATATCATCAATATATTTTTTTGTGTTGTTATGAGATATTTGTTCAACTGATAATTTGTTATTTTGAAGCCATTTTGTGGAAACCTGCAATCTTCCTGAATTTGCATTAAATTCTGAAGACCAATTCCAACTATCTTGCTTATGTCCTCTAGAAAAATCAACCTCTTCGAGACAAAAACAATCTACATCTTTAACTATGATTTTTCTTTGTTCATCAATTATGGATTTGCCAAATCCATAATGCGTTTTTAAAACCAGAAAGGTTTTCTCTTGTTCAGGCGACAATTCTACATAATCTCTATGTAATATGTTTATTGCAGAAACAGCATTATTAGCAGAGCCATCTTTTTGTATTTTAATATTTATCATTACAAATAGGCCATCATAATTGGCATAACAATCATAACTGGAATTTGTAGTATTCTGACTATCTAATCTTAAAATTTTGATATCATTTTGGTTGTCGTGATTAGTTGTGTAAATCTCCAGTTTGGAGACAATAAACTCTTCCATTATAAAACCAGGAGCGGTTGATGTTTCTATACAGTTTTTTAGGTTGGTTAATAAATTGTACTGTTGTAACTCAAGAATCAACTCATTACCATACACCTTATATATTTCTTTAAGATATTGTATCACTTTACTTTTAACAAAGTTTATTTTTTCATAATATTGATTCATTTACTATTCTCCTTTACTTATTGATTTTGTGATTGCAATACCAATTGCTTTTCCTAATAATGGGGGAACGGCATTTCCTATTTGTACAAGTTGCCATTTTTTTGACCCTTTAAAAATAAAATCATCAGGAAAAGATTGCAATGCAGCCAATTCCCTTGGAGTGAGAACTCTTGGTAGTCTTGGATGAATATTTACGCCACCGTGATTTTCTTTGACAGTACAAGAAGGCTTGTCCCACGGTGATTTTTTCCAAGCATCAGAATAATTGCCATATAAGCTCTGTCCCTCAGGCAGAGCTTTTATCTGTTCAATCATTTTATCAGAATGTCTTGTGAAAATATGATTGATTTGTTTATTTTCGGGAATAGACATAAACCTCTTTATGCCTTCACCTAAAGTAACATAATTATCAGGAAAGTATATTGGTTTAGGGTGATAGTTTGTTAATCCATATTTGTTGCCGATAAAAATAACTCTTCTTCTGATTTGGGGAACGCCATAGTCAGCACTGTTTAAAACTGTAACATTGATATCATATCCAGCATCTTTGTAATCACTGATAATTTTCGCTTCAACTTTTCCACTGAGCATTGAGCGAAGACCTTCAACATTTTCCATAACAACAAAGTCAGGTTGAATATGCTTTACGATTTCCAACATCTCGAGATATAAGCTGTTTCTTGGATCCGTTACAACTCTATGTCCTGCCATACTAAATCCTTGACAGGGAAATCCACCAACAATCAGATGTATGTGTTTGTCTGCAACGGAATCATAAAGCTCTTGTTTAACGGAGTCTTTGCATATATCTCTTGTTTGCACGTTTTCATTGAACCCTTTTTGTTCAATGAAATTATACTTATATGTATCAACAGCTTCAGGCATAATTTCTATGGAACCAATAGGAGTAAACCCTGCCATTGTTAAACCACAGCTAAGACCACCTGCACCTGAAAAAAGGTCGATAAAATTCAAGCCATTACGATAATTGATATTAGACCAGCCGTCGTATATCCAGTAGTCAGAAATATCAATCCAATTAACAGTATCGATTCCTTGTTCTTCAGCTATCATTTTGCTGAAAATGTTGTCCTTTTCAGAGTCCAAGTCTGATATTAACCATTTTTTATAATTCTCTTCTGTAATTCTATATCTATTTCCGATTTTTTTTGCTTTCAATTTGCCAGAAGCAATATGTCTGCGTATTGTTTTTTGACTTTGATTAGTCAATTTGGCAATTTCTGCTATTGAATAATATTCCATTTAACTACCTCCTAAACAGCATATGTCTATTGTATATGTTTTTTGTCCATTTGTCAAGTATCAGTATTTACAATAAAAACCTCCCCATTCCAAAAGGAACAGGGAGGTTCTTTTTATATAACAGTTTATCTGATATTCAGATTACTTTTCTGCAATAGCAGCCTGTGCAGCAGCAAGACGTGCAATTGGAACTCTGAATGGTGAGCAGGAAACATAGTCGAGTCCGAGCTTATGGCAGAATTCAACTGATGTTGGGTCACCACCGTGTTCGCCACAGATACCGATGTGAAGTTCTGGATTTACAGGCTTACCAAGCTTGATAGCCATATCCATAAGCTTACCAACACCTGTCTGGTCAAGCTTAGCGAATGGGTCGTTTTCGAAAATCTTAGCGTCATAGTAAGCATCAAGGAACTTACCAGCATCATCTCTTGAGAAGCCGTATGTCATCTGTGTAAGGTCATTTGTACCGAAGCAGAAGAAGTCAGCATTAGCAGCAACTTCATCAGCTGTAAGACAAGCTCTTGGGATTTCAATCATTGTACCTACTTCGTACTTAAGGTCTGAACCTGTTTCAGCGATAACAGCGTCAGCAGTTTCAACAACAACCTTCTTAACATACTTAAGTTCCTTAACTTCGCCTACGAGTGGAATCATAATTTCAGGCTTAACATTCCAGTCTGGGTGAGCCTTCTTAACATTGATAGCAGCCTTGATAACAGCCTTTGTCTGCATAGCAGCAATTTCAGGATATGTTACAGCAAGACGGCAACCTCTGTGACCCATCATTGGGTTGAATTCGTGGAGTGAAGAAATAAGAGCCTTGATGTCAGCTTCTTCAGTAGGAACGAATTCGTGGAGAGGTGGGTCAAGGAATCTGATACAAACAGGAGTACCTTCGAGAGCTTCATAAAGAGCTTCAAAGTCAGCCTGCTGCATTGGTTCAATCTTAGCAAGAGCAGTTTCTCTTTCTTCAACTGTATCTGAACAAATCATTTCACGGAATGCACCGATTCTTTCAGGGTCAAAGAACATATGCTCTGTACGGCAAAGACCGATACCTTCAGCACCGAGTTCACGAGCCTTCTTAGCGTCTGTTGGGTTATCAGCATTTGTTCTTACCTTGAGAACTCTGTACTTGTCAGCCCAGCCCATAATTCTGCCGAATTCACCAGCAATCTGAGCGTCAACAGTAGGAATGATACCATCATAGATATTACCTGTTGAACCATCGATTGAGATGTAGTCGCCTTCGCTGAATGTCTTACCACCGAGTTCAAACTTCTTGTTTGCTTCGTCCATCTTGATTTCGCCACAGCCTGATACACAGCATGTACCCATACCACGAGCAACAACGGCTGCGTGAGATGTCATACCGCCACGAACTGTGAGGATACCCTGTGAAGCCTTCATACCTGTAATATCTTCAGGTGATGTTTCAAGTCTAACGAGGATAACCTTTTCGCCCTTGTTGTTCCAAGCTTCAGCGTCATCAGCTGTGAATACAACCTTACCACAAGCAGCACCTGGTGAAGCACCAAGACCCTTGCCCATAGGTGTAGCAGCCTTGAGAGCAGCAGCGTCGAACTGTGGGTGGAGAAGTGTATCAAGATTTCTTGGGTCAATCATAGCTACAGCTTCCTGTTCAGTTCTCATACCTTCGTCAACGAGGTCACAAGCAATCTTGAGAGCAGCCTGAGCAGTTCTCTTACCATTTCTTGTCTGGAGCATATAGAGCTTTTCATTTTCTACAGTGAATTCCATATCCTGCATATCTCTGTAGTGGTTTTCAAGCTTAGCACAAACGTCTACGAACTGAGCGAATGCAGCCGGGAACTTTTCTTCCATCTGAGCGATAGGCATTGGAGTACGAACAAGTCGGAGGGCCAAGCGGTCTTAGGAA
>JAZKXQ010000441.1:0-12149 GCA_045611725.1 Oscillospiraceae bacterium | reverse complement strand
GGTATTCCGCATTTTTCAAGAAGTTCATCAAATCTCTCTCTGTCCTCGGCAGCGTCAATACTGTCAGCAGATGTTCCAAGAATATTTACTCCCATATCTGCAAGATGTCTTGTAAGCTTTATAGCTGTCTGACCTCCGAATTGAACAACTACCCCATAAGGCTTTTCAGTTTCGATTATTGATTCAACATCTTCTTTAGTCAATGGGTCAAAGTAAAGCCTGTCGCCTGTATCGAAATCAGTCGAAACAGTTTCTGGATTATTATTACATATAACAGCCTCATATCCAAGTTCTTTCAATGCCCATACGCAATGAACAGAACAGTAGTCAAATTCAATTCCCTGACCTATTCTTATAGGGCCGGAGCCGAAAACAATAACTTTCTTTTTGCCCTTGTCATTAGCTTTGATAAACTGTTCAGCCTCATTTTCATCATCATATGTTGAATAGAAATAAGGAGTTTCAGCTTTAAATTCTCCTGCACAGGTATCTACCATTTTAAATACTGCTCTGCGTTTTTCAGGGCATTTCTGACCTGAAATTCTCTCAATAGTTGAATCAAGATAGCCAAAACGCTTTGCAACATTATATTTTTCAGCTGTAAGCTCACCATCTTCAAGCCATCTTTCAAGATTTATAAGATTTAAAAGCTTTTCAAGAAACCATTCATCTATCATTGTTATCTGATGTATTTTTTCAACTGAAACACCTCTGCGAAGTGCCTCATAAACCTGAAATGAACGTTCATCATCAACTGTTTCAAGCTTTTTCATAAGTTCATCATCTGAAAGCTTTTCAAATTTTTTCATATGCATTGTATCAATTCCAAGTTCTATGGAACGTACTGCCTTCATAAGAGCCTGTTCAAAGCTTGTACCTATTGCCATTACTTCTCCCGTAGCCTTCATCTGAGTACCGAGAGTTCTTTTTGCATATACAAACTTATCAAAAGCCCATTTCGGAAATTTAACTACAATATAATCAAGTGCAGGTTCAAAACAGGCATATGTTTTTCCTGTAACCTGATTTATAATTTCATCAAGAGTATAGCCTATTGCAATTTTTGCAGCAACCTTTGCTATTGGATAGCCAGTAGCCTTTGATGCGAGTGCAGATGAACGTGAAACTCGTGGATTTACTTCTATTACTGCATATTCAAATGTTTCGGGATTTAGAGCAAACTGACAGTTACAGCCACCCTCTACCCTTAATTCAGATACTATGTTAAGGGAAGCTGTTCTGAGCATCTGATATTCCCTGTCACTCAAGGTAACCGCAGGAGCAACAACAATGCTATCTCCTGTATGAACTCCCACAGGGTCAAAATTCTCCATTGAACATACTGTTATAAGGTTATCTTTACTATCACGGATAACTTCAAATTCTATTTCTTTCCAGCCACTTATACATTTTTCTATAAGCACTTGCGTAATCGGAGATAATCTCAAACCATTCTTTGTTATATCCCTTAATTCTTCTTCATTGTATGCAATTCCTCCACCTGTTCCCCCAAGAGTAAATGCAGGTCTTACTATTACAGGATAGTCAATTGTCTTTGCAAATTCAACAGCGTCCTCAATATTTTCAACAACCTTTGAAGGAATACAAGGTTCGCCTATTTTTTCCATTGTATCCTTGAAAGCCTGTCTGTCCTCTGCTTTGTGAATTGTTTCGGGATTTGCTCCTAAAAGCTTGACATTGTGACTTTCGAGAAAACCTTCTTCAGCTAACTGCATTGAAAGAGTAAGACCTGTCTGACCTCCGAGAGTTGAAAGAACACTGTCAGGCTTTTCAATTTCTATAACTCTTTTTACAACGTCTGTAGTAAGAGGTTCTATATATATTTTGTCTGCCATAGCCTTATCGGTCATAATTGTTGCAGGATTTGAATTTATAAGAACAACTTCAAGCCCCTCCTGTTTCAAGGCACGACAAGCCTGAGTACCTGCATAGTCAAATTCTGCCGCCTGTCCTATTACGATAGGTCCTGAACCGATAACGAGAACTTTCTTTATATCTTTTCTTAAAGGCATATTATTTCTCCTCCATCATTTCAATAAACTTATCAAACAGGTATGAAGTATCAAGTGGCCCTCCGTGAGCCTCTGGGTGAAACTGTACTGTAAAAGTATCTGAATTTTTATATCTTACACCCTCACAGGTTTTATCGTTTGCATTGTAATGTGAGATTTCTGCAATATCATTATCTATACTTTCTGAAATTACTGCATATCCGTGATTTTGACTTGTTACAAAAGTTTTACCCAGTTGTACATCAACAACAGGCTGATTTCCTCCCCTATGACCATATTTAAGCTTTTTGGTTTTTGCTCCGTGTGCGAGTGCTGTAACCTGATGTCCCATACATATTCCAAAAACAGGTATTCCAAGCTTTACAATTTCAGAAATATTTGCAATAACCTCTGTATTATCGGCAGGGTCACCTGCACCATTTGAAAGCATAATTCCATCTGGATTTAATTCTTTTATAGTCTGTGCAGATGTATTATAAGGCACTACAATTACATCACAGCCTCTTTTTATAAGTTCACGTCTTATATTGAATTTATATCCAAGGTCAATAAGTACCGTTTTATATCTGGAATTTTCAGCTTTATAATATTCAATTTCTTTCACTGAAGTATTTTTCACTGCGTCTTTTATTCTGAATGATTTTATCTGTTCAAGGAGCTTTTCCATATTGTCATAAGGATTTTCAGTAGTGATTGCACCGTTCATTACTCCGTATTCACGGATTTTTCTTGTAAGGGAACGTGTATCTATCGAATGAATTCCTACTATATTGTATTTTTTTAGAAATTCATAAATATTCCCTGTCATACGGAAATTTGACGGTGCTGAACACCATTCACGGACAATATAACCGCTTACATAGGATTTAAGGGATTCAAAATCCTCATCATTCACTCCGTAATTTCCTATAAGTGGAAATGTCTGTGTAACAATCTGTCCATAATAGCTCGGGTCTGTAAGCGTTTCCTGATAGCCTGTAGATGAAGTGGTAAAAACTACTTCTCCGAATGAAGTTCCCTCTGCACCGAAAGAATATCCCTCGTAAACAGTTCCATCAGAAAGAACCAGATATGCTTTTTTACCCATATTAAACAATGCCATCCAATCATTCCTCACATTACTGCGGAAAATCCGCATTATTTTATTTTAATAACAATTCAACATATTTTCAAACACAGTAAATATGTTAACTTCAAAGTTTTTAAAGGGGAAGCCCTCTCGTGCAGGGCTTCCCCTCTTTTCAGCTTACAGCTGAAAATTCACCCCTTGCCGAGCGTTTAAACGCTATTTTATTCACTTCGTGAATAGTGGGACTCCGTCCCACACCCTGTTCGCTTTTTGAAAAAAGCGAAACCAAAAACTTTATTTTCAGACTTTACTCAACTTTTAAATTTCATAGAACTGATATTATCTTACTTATTATTTAAGATTTATAAAAGATGTTATATCATCTCTCATACGAATTGCTTCACGTCTTGCAGCTTTTGCAAATTCAACCTCATCACAGCCCTCATTTTTATATGCACACATTACTGCTCTTGATGAATTTACTATTGCACCAAGTCCATTTTCATCAAATGCACCTGCAATGCCTTCAGCACCTCCACCCTGTGCACCATATCCAGGAACAAGGAACATTGTATGTGGAAGTCTTTTTCTGAGTTCGTTAAGCTGTTCGGGATAAGTAGCACCTACAACAGCACCTACTGAGGAATAACCATACTTTCCAATCTGGTCTTTTCCCCATTCCTCGCACATATCACCCATAATGCAATAAAGCGGAGTATCTCCCATAAGCTTATCCTGAAGTTCACCACTTGACTTATTTGAAGTCTTTACAAGTACAAAAATACCTTTATCCCTTTCAGCACATACTTTAAGGAGAGGATTTATTCCATCGCTTCCAAGGTATCCGTTTACTGTAAGAGCGTCCGCTCCGAATGGTTCTATTTCACTTTCTCCAACCTTTACAACTCCAAGATGTGCAGTTGTATAAGCCTCCATTGTAGCACCTATATCATTTCTCTTACCATCTGTAATTACATACATTCCTTTAAGTTTTGCATATCTGATTGTCTTTTCAAGGGTTTTCATTCCATAATATCCATACATTTCATAGTATGCAGCCTGTGGCTTTATTGCAGGTACTATATCACATATTTCATCAATGATAGCCTGATTGAATTTAAATATCGCCTTTGCCGCTGATTTAAGAGTTTCTCCATCCTGAAGGAAATACTTATCCTTTATGAATGAAGGAACATATTCAAGCTTTGGGTCAAGACCCACAACTGTAGGGTTTTTCATTTCCTTAATTTTGTCAATAAGTCTGTCAAATGACATTTTCAACACTCTCCTGTATATTTTTTATTTTTGTTAAAGTTCTGAATAACATACAACTCCGTCAGAAATTGTAACCATATTTCTGCCCTTGAGTTTCATTCCCTTAAATACTGTATTATGAGATTTTGAACGCAGTTTCGCAGGGTCTACAGTCCATTCCTTGTCAATATCAACAAGTATAAGATTTGCAGGGAAACCAACCTTTATTTTTTCTATAGGAAGATTAAGAAGTTTTCTCGGATTTACAGACATAAGCTCGATTATTCTTTCAAGTCTTATAAGTCCTGTATGATAAAGAGCAGTAAGAGTTGCCGCAAGTGATGTTTCAAGTCCTACTACTCCATTGGGAGCTTCAGCGAAATTATCCTTTTCCTCTGGAGCGTGTGGAGCGTGGTCAGTAACTATGCAGTCAACTGTTCCATCGATTACTCCCTGAAGTACTGCCTGTTTATCACTTTCCTCTCTCAAAGGAGGATTCATTCTGTAATCTGCGTCCCTTGTCATAAGCTTTTCGTGAGTAAGCATAAAATAATGAGGACAAGTTTCGCAGGTCACTTTTATTCCCTTCTTTTTGGAATATCTTATTATATCAATACTTCCCTCTGTGCTTACGTGAGCAATATGAACTCTTGAATTAACAGAATCTGCAAGAATTATTTCCCTTGCTGTTATTGTATCCTCTGATGCTCTATCCATTCCAGGAACTCCAAGAAGTTCGGAAACTGTTCCCTTATGCATTATGCCCTTATTTATTATTTTAAGGTCTTCACAATGGGAAATTACAAGAATATTATTGTCATCAGCTTTCTGTAAAGCCTTTCTCATCATTTCGGCATTTTTAACAGGCTTTCCGTCATCTGAAAGAGCCACTGCACCTGCACGTTTAAGCATTTTATAATCGCACAGCTCATCACCTTTCATTTTTTTAGTGATACAGCCCACGGGATAAACTTTTACTCCTGTATTTTTTGCCTTGTTGATTATATAATTTATTGTATCAACATTATCAATTACAGGCTTTGTATTAGGCATACAGGCAACGGCAGTAAAACCTCCTGCTGAGGCTGCGGCTGAACCTGTTATAATATCCTCTTTATATGTCAGTCCCGGGTCACGGAAATGAACGTGCATATCCATAAGTGATGGCATTGCAGTAAGTCCCTGTGCATCAATCACCCTTACATCGCTTGATTCTGGAAATATATCTTCTCCAATCTCTGATATAACTCCGTTTTTTATATAAATATCGCCTGTAGTTTCAATACCTATATCAACAATATGGGCATTTTTTATCAAAATATCTGTTCTTCTCATAATTACTCCTCATTGGTAAAAATAGCAACTTTATCAGTTCCATCAAGCTCTTTAACCATAACCTTTACTGTTTCATCTTTTGAAGTAGGAAGATTTTTTCCTACATAATCAGGTTTTACAGGAATTTCTCTGTGTCCCCTGTCAATCATTACAGCAAGTTGTATGGAACACGGTCTGCCAAGCCTTATAACTGCATCTATCGCAGCACGGGTACTTCTTCCTGTGTATATAACATCATCTACCAGTATTACCTTTTTATTTTCTGTACTGAAATTTATATCTGTTTTTGATTTTTCCACAGATACAGCACGGCAATCATCTCTGTATGGTGAAATATCAAGGCTTCCGAAATTTACTTCTGTATTTTCAAGCTCTGCTATTCTTTCAGCAATACGCTTTGCAAGAAAAACCCCTCTTGAAAATATTCCTACTATACAGAGATTATCAGCACCTTTATTTCTTTCAAGAATTTCATAGGTAATTCTTGTTACTGCACGGGTCATAGCATTTTCGTCCATTATTACAGCTTTTTGTTTCAAATTCACACCTCCGCACAAAAAAATATCCTGTCCACACAGGCAGACAGGCATATCACAGAATTATAAAAACGCATAATTATACCTAAAGAATAACTTATGCATACTTAAAAGACTACAGACAATACCTTGTCAACCTCTCTGGATTAACTTAAAGGATTTTCCTGTTATCTATTATAGCATATAAAATATGATTTGTAAAGCAAAAAACAATTAAATTTTAAGGTCTGAAAACTGCATACTTTATTTTCTTCCCCATATCAGTAAACATCTGTTCGTGTTCTGTTACTATATTATCGGGAAGATTTTCTGCGTGAAGGTCATATGTTCTGAAAATTTCAGTAAATCCACATTCTTTAAAATATTCAAAAGACTCCTCAAAAAGTTCGTCATCATCTGTTTTAAAACGGATTTCACCATCTTTTTTCAAGAATGTCTTATATTTAATAAGCTGTCTTGTATGAGTAAGACGGCGTTTTTTATGCTTTGCTCTTGGCCACGGATTACAGAAATTTATATAAATTCTGTCAACACTGTCACCCTCACCAAACGAAGTATCTATCATTTCAATATTCTGACACATTATCAGAATATTATCGGGTTCGGCATTTATCTCACTGTATGCCTTTTCAAGCTTTCTTTTTGCAAGACCAAGCATTTCACTTTTTATATCAAGTGCAAAAAAATTTATATCGGGATTTGCAGGAGCAATCTGTGAAATAAATCCACCTTTTCCGCAACCAAGCTCCATATATACAGGCTTTGTATTATCTTTAAAGGCAGTATTCCACTTGCCTTTCATTTCCTTTGGATTCTGAATACAAAACGGACAAGCTTCAAGTTCAGGCTTTGCCCACGGTTTTCTTCTTATTCTCATATTTTTTGACCACCTTAAATTTTTTTAAAATAATGTAAGCTGACTTGTATCGGGCAATCCTTCCAATGCCCCGATATTTTTCAGCATTTCAATTACAGTTTTTGATATTCCACTTTGTGACTGCAATTCCTCAACAGAAATATAATCCCCATTCTGAACAGTTTCATAAAGATTTTGTGCAGCTGTATCTCCTACTCCACTTAATGCATTGAATGGTATTCTTATTTTTCCGTCCTCTATCTGATATTTATATGCTTGAGATTTTTTCAAATCTATCGGCAGGAAAAAATATCCTCTCGACATCATTTCATTTACTATAAGCAGAATATCATAAAGGTCAGTTTCTTTCTTTGAACGTTCATTTCCTTTTGACCTTAATTCATCTATTTTCTTTCTTACTGCATCTTTTCCCTTTACAACAAGTTCAGCGTCCAAATCCGAACCTCTTACTGTAAAATATGTAGCATAAAATTCCAAAGGTTTATAGTATTTAAACCAGCCAAGCTTTATTGCAGCTATTACATAAGCTGCTGCGTGAGCCTTAGGGAACATATATTTTATTTTTAAACAACTGTCAATATACCATTGCGGTACATTATGGTCAAGCAGCATCTGCACAAGTTCGGGAGTAAAGGTTTTGGCAGCTTTTCCCTTACGGGTAATTTCCATAATCTGAAATGCCTGTTTAGGTTCAACTCCCTTATAGAGAAGATATGTCATAATACTGTCACGAGTTCCTATAACTTCTGAAATTGTACATACACCCTGTTCAATCAAATCCTTTGCATTTCCGAGCCATACATCAGTACCGTGGGAAAGACCTGAAATCTGCAAAAGGTCGCTAAATTTGGTAGGCTTTGCATCAACAAGCATCTGAATTGTAAATCCTGTTCCCATTTCTGGTATACCAAGGCTTCCTGTAGGACAATAAATTTCCTCGGGAGTTACTCCCAGAACAGTTGCATCTGTAACCATTTTTATAACTATAGGGTCTGTTGCAGGTACGTCCTTTATTTTCATATCCGTTAAATCCTCAAGATGCTTATAAAGAGTAGGAACAACGTGTCCCAGTTCATCAAGTTTCAGAATAGTATCGTGGAGTGAATGGAAGTCGAAATGCGTAGTTATTACATCTGAATCCGTTGAATCGGCAGGGTGCTGAACAGGAGTAAAATCATAAACTTCATAATCAGAAGGAACTACAACCATTCCCCCAGGGTGCTGACCTGTAGTACGCTTAACGCCTGTACAACCTGCTGAAAGTCTTGACATTTCGCAGTTATTTACTGTCTGACCTTTTTCCTCAAGATAATGCTTTACATATCCAAAAGCAGTTTTTTCAGCAACACTGGCAGTAGTACCTGCTTTGAATACATTATCACGACCGAAAAGTTCTTCTGTATATCTATGAGCATAAACCTGATACTCTCCCGAGAAATTAAGGTCTATATCGGGTGCTTTATCTCCGTCAAATCCAAGAAATGTTTCAAACGGTATATCGTGCCCGTCACGAGTCATACTTATATCGCAGTGAGGGCATTTTTTATCGGGCAAATCAAAACCTGAACCATATTTCCCATCTGTAAGAAATTCACTATATTTGCATTTCGGACATACATAATGGGGCATAAGAGGATTTACTTCTGAAATTCCAGCCATTGACGCTACGAATGATGAACCTACTGAACCTCTTGAGCCTACAAGATAGCCATTTTCTTCTGAATTTGCAACAAGTTTCTGAGCAATAATATAAAGTACTGAAAATCCGTGCTTTATAATTGAGGAAAGCTCTCTGTCAAGTCTTTTTTCAACTATTTCAGGCAATGGGTCACCATATATTTCCCTTGCTCTTTCATTTGTAATCCTTACCAAATCTTCCTCAGCACCTTCAATATTAGGTGTAAATGTTCCCTTTGGAATAGGTCTTACAACTTCTATTTCATCAGCTATTTTATTGGTATTCTCAACAACCACTTCATAAGCCTTTTCTTCACCAAGATATGAAAATTCCTCAAGCATTTCATCTGTTGTACGGAAATAAAGAGGAGGCTGACTATCTGCATCTTTAAAGCCGTTTCCTGTCATAAGTATTTTTCTGAAAATTTCATCTTTTTTATCAATAAAATGTACATCGCAGGTAGCAACAACAGGTTTTCCGAGTTCTTCCCCAAGCTTTACTACTTCTTTATTGAGATTCTGAAGTTCCTCAATATTTTCAGCAGTACCATTTCTTATCATAAATTCATTGTTAAGAACAGGCTGTATTTCAAGATAATCATAAAATTCTGCAAGATGAATAATTTCTTCTTTTGGACGATTTTCAACAATTGCTGAAAAGAGTTCTCCAGCTTCACAGGCACTTCCGAAAATAAGACCTTCTCTATGCTCCATAAGAACAGATTTAGGCATAATAGGTTTTTTATAGAAATAATCTATATGACCATATGAAACAAGCTTATAAAGATTTTTAAGTCCTGTCTGATTTTTTACAAGTATAATCTGATGATATGCTTTAAGCTTTTTGACATCTATTTTATCAGTTTTTGTATTCAGTTCATCAAGAGTCTGAATATTCTTTTCCTTGATTAATCTGTCCATAAGACACAGATATATTTTTGCAAGTATTTTTGCATCGTCTGATGCGTGATGATGTTCAAATTTTCCAAGCTTGAGATGTTTTGCAACAACATTCAGCTTATATCTTCCAAGTTCGGGAAGTGCTGACTGACACATCGCAAGGCTGTCAATATATGAATATTCAAAATCAATATTATGACGTTTTTTCACTTCATCAATGAATGATGTATCAAAACGTGCATTATGTGCGATAAGAACAGGATTTTCACCACAAAACTCCATAAATTTTTTCAAAGCTTCTGCTTCTTTTGGAGCGTCTTTAACCTTTTCATTGTTAATACCTGTAAGTTCAGTGATATTTTGTGGTATTTCCTTTTCTGGATTTACAAATGTATCAAAACTGTCAATAATCTGCATATTCCTTATTTTTATTGCACCTATTTCAGTAAGTCTGTCTTTTTGAGAGCTTAAACCTGTTGTTTCAACGTCAAATACAATAACCTCATCATTTACAGTTCTTTTATCTGGTTTTGAAATTATGTAAATGGGGTCTATATCATTAACAACATACGCCTCACAGCCATATATTACCTTAAAGTTTTCATCTTTTATACTCTCAACAGTATTCATAGCCTCTGGAAAAGCCTGTACTACTCCGTGGTCTGTTATCGCAACTGCAGGGTGTCCCCATTCATATGATCTTTTTACAAGTTCAGATGCAGGAGTTACTGCGTCCATTGTAGACATTGAAGTATGCATATGCAGTTCAACTCTCTTTTTCGGAGCAGTATCTTTTTTCTTTACACGCTTTGTAAGAACTATTGAATCAGCCATAATACAGTAATCATTTGCAAATGTATCATATGAAAGCTTACCTTTAACTATAATTGTACTTCCCTTTTTAACTTTGCTATAGTAAAGATTTTCAAGTTCAGCAGTTTTTTCAAAATTCTTTATAAGCAAAGAGCCTGTATAATCGGTTACTGTGAATGTTATTACACTTCTTTCACCTTTTATATCCTTTATTTCTGTATCAAATACATCTCCACATATAACAACTTTATCATTTATATGAGAAGACAAAGCCTCTGAAATTGTTATCGCATCATCTCTTATTCTTTTTCCTTTGATTATATCCTTGTTTTCAGAATCAACTTTATTTATATCAAGATTTTCAGTATTTTCAACTACGGATTTTGGAATTTCGGGAGGTTCAAACCTTTTTTCTTCTGTTTTTGGTTTTTCAACAGGCTCATAATGTTTCGGAATATTTTCAAGAGTTTCCTGCATCATCTTCTCATATTCTTCCTGATTTTTTTCAAATTCTCCTGTAAGCTTTATTTTTATCTCCCGTCCGAACTGATTATATATAAATTTTGAAACCTCGCTTGAAAAATTCGCCTTTTTAAGCAATTCATATCCACCATTTCTTAATTCTATGGTAAGAGTATCATCTGCAAGAGTTGCTTTTGAATTATCTAGAAAACCATTAACAAAACCTATATTCCTTTTAAGATTTTCAATAAGTTCGGGATAATAACTTTCCGTAAATAATTCGGAAGGATAAAGACAATTCAGAACAACTTTTTCAATATCAAGATTTTTCTGCAAATTTTTTTCAAATTCAAGAACAGACTGAAAAGGAACTATACTTTCAAATTTTACATAGAACGATATTCTGGAAAAATCATCTTTATATGTTAGTTTGCATATCATTCCTTTTTTTATATTTTCATCAATATCAGATGAAAAATCTTTAAGAAATTCGCCTAAATTCTTCTCCATTTATACCCCTTTTACATTTTCTCTATTTCAGAAATAAGCTCTGAAACAATATCTTCTTCCTTAATTTTTCTGATTATCTCGCCTTTTTTAAAGAGTACTGCACAGCCATCTCCACCTGCAATTCCTATATCAGCTTCTTTAGCTTCCCCTGGACCATTAACAACACAGCCCATAACTGCAACTTTTATATCCTTATCCATATCCTTTATGGCATTTTCAATTTCTGATGCTGTTTTTATAAGGTCTATTCTTGTTCTTCCACAGGTAGGACAAGAAACAAGCTGAATACCTTTACGCATACCAATAGCTTTGAGAATATCCTTTGCAGCATATATTTCCTTTACAGGCTCATCTGTAAGTGATACTCTTATAGTTTCTCCTATTCCATCAAGCAAAAGAGAACCTATTCCCACTGATGATTTTATAAGTCCCATTCTTTCAGTTCCTGCCTCGGTAACTCCAAGATGAAGTGGATATTCACATCTTTCAGCCATAAGCCTGTAAGCCTTAATCATTGTATTTACATCAGATGATTTTATTGAGATTACTATATCATTAAAATCAAATCTCTCAAGCATTTCAGCGTGTTTCAATGCACTTTCAACAAGTGCTTCGGGAACGGGTGAACCATATTTTGCAAGAATTTCTTTCTCAACAGAACCCGAATTTACACCAATTCTTAT
>JAZKXQ010000440.1:0-3007 GCA_045611725.1 Oscillospiraceae bacterium | reverse complement strand
CGGAAATTACAGCCTGTGATGCTGTCGGACTTCTTGATATGATAGACAATGTGGAAGTTCCTGTTGCAAAATGGCTTACAGGAACACATCAGCCTTATGATATACTTGAAATAATCTGTGGATATGCAGGAGTTCAGATTGGCAGTACAAGAGAAGAAATCCAGGCTTTGCCAAATGGCACTGTTTATACATATGTCCCCGAAGATACGGAAATCTCGTCTACAAGGGATATACTTTCATATCTTGCGGTGTTCCTCGGCGGATTTGTAACTACAGACAGAAATGGTGGAATAATCATCAGACAGCATAAACAGGCAAGTCAGACTGTTCTTAAAAATAATATGATAAAGTCCAATACAACGGCTGTTTCGGATTTCCAGATGATAATCTGTGGACTGATAATATATCTTGATGAAGGTCAGAGCTGGGGAAAATCGTGGTATCCTGATGATGAAGGGAAACCGAACAGTGTAATTCTTGATGTTTCTGATAATCCTTTTTTTGTCGGATATTATCTTCTTAATTCAGCTGAAACAAGGCTTGACAATGTAATTGAAATTCTCGGAAATATAGCAATATATGTAAGATATGTGCCGTGGATACCGTTTGAATGTGAATTTTATGGCAACCCAGCAATTGATACGGGAGACTGTGTCACAGTTGAAAATTATGACGGAAGCAGAATAAATTCTGTTGTTTCGCACTGTACATACAGATTCAGAAATACTCAGAAAATCAGATGCTCGGGAGAAGACAGCAGAGTATTAAAGGGCGTAAGAACGGAGAATAAACGACTTTATGAAGTGCTTGAAAAGAAAATAAATAATGCAAGAGGAATACCAATAACTCAGACTGAATTTGACCAACTTCAATTATCAGGGAGATTAATTGAAAATGCGGTATACAACATAATTGGGGAATGATGATATGGCAGATGTGAAAAATATAGTATTCGGGAGTACAATTCCTGATAAACGCTTAACAATTCATAATGGCAAATTAACAGAGATAAAAAGAAGTTATAAAATACATAATGGCAGGGCTGTTATCGTCTGGGATATTTCATCAAATATAGCAATGACAATTGAATATTACACATATGATTATGTATTCTTCAATGCAATTACGCCACAGACGTGTATTGCGGAAATAGACTGGAACGATGGTTCAGAACTTGAAAAGATAGATATAAGTCAACCATTCTCTCATAAGTACGATTCTGAGATTACCAATAATGAAGGATATATAGCCAACATCACAATATATTCTTCTGAAATTAATGTATTAATTGAAAGTGCTTTTTATGAGAAATATATAGGAAAAGTGTCATTACCAGCAATATTAGAAGAAATTCAAGCTTATGCGTTTTCCGAAAGTAGCCTTTACGCAATAACAATCCCTGAAAGTGTAGAAACAATTGGTGAATACGCTTTTTCAGGGACAAATCTCACAACAGTCTCACTACCTGAAATAACTGAAATATCTGAAGGATTATTTTCTCAATGTGAATATCTTACAAACGTATCAATCCCCAATAGTGTAATGATTGTTAATCATGTAGCTTTTAACCTATGTCGAAATCTGAAAAATATCGAAATTCCTGATTCTGTTGTAACAATTGGTCACGCTGCGTTTTCAGATACAGGAATTACAGATATATATATAAGTAATAATGTGCAATCTATCGGCGATGGAGCGTTTTCGGATTGTCAATATCTTGAGAATGTAATTATTGATGCTGATGTTGATATATTGTCAAGTACTTTCGATGGCTGTTCATCATTGAGAGATGTTCAGCTTCCAGACACTTTACAAACTCTTGGTGATTTTGTTTTTTACGGTTGTTCTGCTTTAGTTTCAATTAACATTCCCGATGCAGTTACAAGCATTGGAAGTTTTTGCTTTGGTAGTTGCAAACAACTCACAACCATACACCTTAGTAAGAATCTTGAAATAATAGATAACAGTGCATTTTCTCAATGTGAATCATTGACTTCAATAACTCTTCCAAAAAGCATAAAGTCTATCGGAAGTTATGTTTTTGATGAATATTGCAGTCAATTGTCTGTTATTTACTATGAAGGGAGTGAAACAGAATGGGAAAACGTTACAAAAGCAAAAAACTGGAATTTTAAAAATGCTCAAATAATTTGTTTAGGAGGATGATTATATGATTAAGACAGCAAAATTGAAAGCCGAGATTAAACTTGCCGAAGCTTGTCTTAAAAATATTTAAGTTTATGAAATTGAACTGCATAATGCGGTTAGAAATAATATTTAATTTTTTGGAGGTTTTATTTATGTATAATAATGTCAAACTTGAAAAAGGTCTTTACAATATTTCGGGAAAATCATTTCTTCAGGCTCTTGAGGAGCTTGACCCATCAGCAAATTATGAAAACACTGTCATTGGAGGTTCTGATGCCTATGAGCGTCAGCTTAAACGCTTCGATATAAAAATTGATGGTAAAAACTGTGATACAGTTTCGAAATTCTTTGCAACTGCTGAAAGTGCTGTGCTTTTCCCTGAATTTGTTTCAAGAGCTATTAAACAGGGTATGAAGGATTCAATCCTTGAAAATATTGTAGCTGTAAAAACTCTTTCTTCTTCCCGTACATACAGAGGTTTTACTGTTTCCGAAAGCGAAGAAGATGGCACTCCTGTAACTTCTGTCAGTGAATCGTCTGAAACTATCACTCTTGATGAGTTCTGCAGAATTATTTCAACTCCATATGAAACTGTTATGAATCAGTCTATTGACGCTTATGCCCTTACTCTCCGTACAATAGGCAAAAAAATTGCTAATGCAATTACTGGAAAGGCTGTTGATGTTCTTGTTTCAGGTTCTTCATCTTTTGCTATGGGTGGTGCTTCTATTGCTTATACCGATATTATAGCTCTTTATGGAAAATTTTCAGATTTCAATATGGATATTGCTATCGTTTCTCCAGCTGTATCAGCTAAAATTCTTTCAATGTCTGCTATGCAGGATTGCCATTTTGATGA
>JAZKXQ010000439.1:0-2787 GCA_045611725.1 Oscillospiraceae bacterium | reverse complement strand
TAAAAATTCTTAAAACAAGTTAATGGTGACTCAATCGCAAACTGTCCCAGTTTTTTCGTCCTGAAAACAATACAGGAGCTTTATTCTGAAAATTCTATTATTTCTTCTTTGTATTCAGTTTTCAGCATATCATATAACAGTTTATGACCTTCAGTGGTTGTAAAAAACGACGATGCTGAAACCAAATCTGAATCTCCTTTTCCGTTTCTGCCGTGAACATTTGCCCCATCGTTCTCCCACGCTCTGAACGCTTTCCAGAATTTTTCATTATTAATATGCTTTGTTTGAATAATATCTATTAATTTTTTAGTTTCTTTTCCACCTATTTTCACTTCAGTTTGAAGTGTTGCTGAAAGAATTGATTCCACCGTTTGAGATACTGAAGAATGATATTTACTGTATAGCGTTGCTGGATTACCATACATATCTTTTTTATTTCCTCTGTTAATAACCTCTTTGAGAATGCTTTCTATATCTCCTGAAGGTATCTTCCTTAATTTTTCAATATTTAGTGTTTCTTCTGATACGGGCAATTTATTCATATTTCTATATTTTTTGTGGAGTTTTTCATCTTCTTTTGCAAATTCTATATATTTATCCCTATAGCTATCAACAGCTTTTTTTAATTGAGCTGATAATTTATCATATTCTTCCTGATTGTCAGCATTCATCATTTTTCGGTTTATTTCTCCAGCAATCTGTATACTTTCAAGTACTGATTTTGCCATATCTTTCAATTTTTCTTCATCTTTCAGACTTTGTTTGACTTTTCTGTTATAGTCTGCTCTTTGCTTTACCTCTATTGTATAGTTTTCTTTTGCTGTTTCAATGTGTTCCTTAAGCTCTTCAGTTCCTATGTATCGAGCCGAAGAAATATTCAAAAAGCCTGTTTCTCCTCTGTTATAACCATTGTACTTATTATACTGACTAACAAGTTTTTTCAATTCTTTGTCAGATTTATATTTTTCAATATGTCTTTCTATCGCCTCAACGCTTGAATATTTCCTGAAGTCATTCAAAGCCTGGGACGGTGTTATATATCCTTTATCTCCGCTTTTTTTTCCTTTTATTTTATTAAGAGAAGCTATGGCTTTTTTATATGCACTCGGATTTTCAAGCCCTGATACTGTTTTTCTCTTTTTTCCTGCCACTTTACCACCTCAATTCTATACCAGAGTAAATTTGTTTACATATTTTGTTTTGTGTATAATCCCTGTTATTTCTGTTTCATCTCCATACATATCATTTATTTCATCTCCAATATTATAAAAATCTTCTGACATTACCACACCTCTGGAAGTCTGATATATATTTCTTTTTAAGTCTATCATCTTGTAAACAGGCTTGAGGATAATTCCTGTTTCAGTCTTTATTTTCTTATTTACTTCTACTTCAACGCCTATTCTTATACTGTCATATGTCATATCCTCTCGGTATCTGTATGGTACACCAGCATACTTTATATTCTTCATTCCTGTATCATTATCAGTTTCCATATACCTCTTTGATGCAACATATAGCCCTTCATCAGCTCCGACTACTTCATTATTTTCCGTAATTTTCTTGTAAATCTCTATTTTCCACGCTCCTAAGGCTATTTTATCAGCCTTTGCAACTGATTTATCATTAACAATAAGATGACCTTCCAGAAGCCTGATATTTTCAGCTGTGAAATGTAAACTATCCGTATCATAATAAAATACCCTTCCACCAGCTTCATTTATTGCATTTGCTGTTTCAACCAACTGTACACGGGCATATGAAGTTATAAAGATGGCTACAGGCAGGTATGAACCTCTTGCTACGTTATAGTCTATATCTGTTTTTTCTTCCTTTGTGTAGTACATAATATTACTATCATTGAACTTCACAGCCGTTTCATAGTTGATATATTTGTATCTGTTCATTCCATATCGCCCGTATACGCTGTTTAACATCTGTTTAACAGGCTGATACAATGATGTCCCCTTATAGTATGCCTTGATTTTATACATTCGCCTTACAAACGGCTTGAATATGCCTTTAAAGGACTGAAACGCCCATATTTTTTCTATTATTATCTCATTTTCATTGACCTTATGCGTTTTGCAGAATAATTCAAACTCAATATTAGTCATACAAAGATATTCATTATCTCTGATTTGTCTGTACATCATATCAGAATAATTGAATTTTGCAGTACCAAACACATTTTTTTGAGCCACCATAGGATTGTAAGGACGTTGTAGTTTATAACTGGCTTGAAATTTGATTATATATGTCTTGTATTTCTTCTTTATGTCTTGAAATTCCTCAAATGAAGGTTCAATGTATATTTCTGCCTCTCCATATGGTAATTCTTTTTCTGACATCTGATACGGATAACTACTGTTTATATCTATTCCAACAACATTATTTTGCATAGTATTACTGTATATCTCTACAGCTGTAGACAATCCGCCCCTGTATGCCTCTCTTAATTCTTCATCTTCCTGGAATGTCAACGGTTTGAAAACTGACTGATAATAATAATCATATGATTTAATTCTGTTGACTCCCATAATCTTTAAAGCCTTTAAATCCTTTAAAGCTAAAAAATCAGTAATCTGATTAATCAGTATATCAGCATTTAAAGCTCTGTAATGGTTGAAAACTATGTTATCAGCTGTGCTTTTATTTGCTTTAAATTCCGTTGCAACTCCTTCAAGGGCTTTTTTTATTTTATTTCCCAGATTAAGCACAGGGTCTTCCATCAGCATATCTATGTCTTTTAATGGTCTTAATATTCCACTATTTCCGATGTATATT
>JAZKXQ010000438.1:0-17640 GCA_045611725.1 Oscillospiraceae bacterium | reverse complement strand
CTTAGCAAAAGACTTTAGTTTTATTATTTTGTTTTCTACAATAAATCAATTTTACTTGATATTATTTTTTAGCTAAAGTTACCGAGCCAATAAATTATAAATTTTACTTAACTTTGCAACGAATTGGAGGTCGGCACTGCCGACTTCACCCCTTTCGAGCGTTTGAACACTATTTCATTCACTTCGTGAATTGTCAGGGCGTTGCCCCGACACCCCACAAGCTTTTGAAAAAGCTTGACCAAAACTTTTATTTTTTAAGATTTGCTTAACTTTTTTATTCTATCAAATTTATGCTTGATTAACCTACTACAGAAGCACATCTGCTACAAAGAGTTGGGTGCTTACAGTCAGAGCCTACTGTTTTTGAGTATGCCCAGCATCTTTCACACTTTTCGCCCTCTGCCTTGATAACTTCATAGCTTACAGTATTTTCAACGCTTTCGTCCTTAACAGCTGAAACGCCTGAAACGATAAGAATTGATGTAAGTTCATCTGCAAGTGCTGAATATTTTTCAAGAGCTTCATCAGTCTTACAGTGAATGATAATATTAGCCTCAAGAGGTTTACCGATAAGCTTTTCATTACGCTTGATTTCAAGTTCCTTATTTACATCTTCTCTTATCTGAGCAATTTCTTCCCACTTGCTTACAAACTCATCAGAGAATGAAAGACCTGATTCTTCAGGCATATCGTTAAGGAATATGCTTTCAGTATTATCTGATGAAACGTGAGGCATAAATCCCCAGACTTCTTCAGCAGTATATGAAACTATTGGTGCGATAAGTCTTGTAACAGCACTAAGAACTGTATACATAACAGTCTGTACAGAACGTCTTGAAACTGAATTTTCGTCCTCGCAGTAAAGTCTGTCCTTAGTAATGTCAATATAGAAGTTTGACATATCAGTAACATAGAAATTATGGATACTGTGTAGAACGATATGGAAATCGAATGAATTATAGCCTTCATTAACCTTGTCAATGAGGTTATCAAGCTTCATTAATGCCCATTTATCTATTTCAGCAAGTTCATTATATGAAACCATATCAGTATCAGGATTGAATCCAGAACCATTTGAAAGGTTTCCAAGGAACAATCTTGAAGTATTTCTGATTTTCTTGTACATATCAGAAAGCTGTGAAATAATATCATTTGAAATTCTTATATCTGAATGGTAATCTGAAGATGCTACCCAGAGTCTTAAAATATCAGCACCATATTTATCTGTAATTTCATTAGGAGCTATACCGTTTCCGAGAGATTTATGCATAGCCTTACCCTGACCGTCAACAACCCAGCCGTGAGTACATACAGCCTTATAAGGAGCAAAGCCGTTATATACAACTGATGTGAGGAGTGATGACTGGAACCAGCCTCTGTACTGGTCAGCACCTTCAAGATAGAGGTCTGCAGGAGCAGATTTAAGTTCATCATATTCATCAAGTACGGAAGTATGTGAAACACCACTGTCAAACCATACGTCCATAATATCATATTCCTTAGTGAATTTTCCACAGCCACATTCACATTTTACACTTTCAGGAATAAATTCAGATGTATCCTTAATCCACCAAGCGTCTGAACCTTCTGCTCTGAAAAGGTCTGAAATAGCCTTTATAGTATCCTTGTTTACAATAGCCTTTTTACAATCTTCACAGTAGATAATCGGAATAGGAACGCCCCAGGTACGCTGTCTTGAGATACACCAGTCACTTCTGTCACGAACCATTCCTTTAATGCGGTCTTCACCCCATTCAGGAATCCATTGAACGCTCTCAATAGCCTTTATAGCTTCATCTTTAAAGCCATTTACTGAACAGAACCACTGTTCTGTTGCTCTGTAGATTATAGGGCTGTTACATCTCCAGCAGTGAGGATACTGGTGAACAATCTTTTCCATACCAAGAAGTGCATTGAGTTCTTCAAGCTTCTTTGCTATAGCCTTGTTAGCCTGTTCAGTATCCATTCCCTCAAATTCACCTGCTTCAGCAGTTTGTTTACCCTTTGCATCAACGCATACAATTATGCCTATTTCATCATAATTCTTGCATACTTCAAAGTCTTCAACACCATATCCAGGAGCAGTATGAACACAGCCTGTACCACTTTCAAGAGTTACGTGGTCGCCTACAATAACAGGTGATGGTCTGTCATAAAGAGGGTGTTTTGTCTGGATATATTCAAGGTCTTTACCCTTGAATGTGCCTACTGTTTCATAATCTTCAATACCTGTTGATTTCATAACAGATTCAACGAGGTCAACAGCCATTACATAGTATTCTCCGTTAGCCTTTACAAGTGTATAATCATAGTCAGGGCCTATACAGATTGCAAGGTTTCCTGGAAGAGTCCACGTAGTAGTTGTCCAGATTACAAAGTATATATCTTTTTTATCAGCATACTGTGAGAATATGCCTTTATCATCTGTAACATTGAATTTTACAAATATTGAATGACACGGGTCATTTGAATATTCAATTTCAGCTTCAGCAAGAGCTGTATTACAATCGGGACACCAATAAACAGGCTTAAGTCCCTTATACATATAACCTTTTTCAGCCATTGAGCCGAATATTTCAACCTGACGAGCCTCATATTCAGGCTTTAATGTAAGATATGGGGTGTCATAATCGCCTATACTTCCAAGACGCTTGAACTGTGCCATCTGATTTTTAACGTGAGTAAGAGCAAAATCGTGGCAGTATTTTCTAAGTTCAACAGACGGTACTGAACCATTTTCAACACCTATTGATTTAAGAGCTTTAAGCTCGATAGGAAGTCCGTGAGTATCCCAGCCTGGAACATATGGAGAATAGAAACCGCTCATATTTTTCTGTTTTACGATAAAATCCTTAAGAATTTTATTAAGAGCAGTACCTATATGAATTTCACCATTTGCATATGGAGGGCCATCGTGAAGAATATAAGGAGTTTTACCCTTATTTTTTTCAACCATTTTATAATAAAGACGGTTCTTTTCCCATTTTTCAAGTATATCCGGTTCTCTTTTCGGGAGATTTCCACGCATAGGGAAATCGGTTTTCGGCAGATTTAATGTGTTATTATAATCAGGCATTGTATTTCTTCCTTTGCATAATATTTTTAAAGATTTCAGAGGGAAGTTTTTTCCTCGTTATCATCTTCTTCAAGTTCTTCAGTATTATACTGAACTTCTGTTGTTTCTTCTTCATCTTCCTCAGATTCTTCATCTTCAGAGAAATCAGGCATTTCAGAAATCATTTCAAGGTGAAGTTTATATATATCGAAAAGACTTTCTTTAAAGTCAGAAACTTCCTTCTGTGTATATACAAGTATTTCCTTTTCAGCTTCAACCTGAGCCTTGAGTTCAGCAATCTGAATTTTAGCATCTTCGGCAGCTGTTTCAACTACATTTTTAGCCTTTGTTTCAGCTTCTGAAACTATTTTATCAGCTTTCTGCTGAGCTTCCTTTACAATTCTTCTGCCTTCTTTCTGAGCGAGAAGGAGAGCGTCCTTTACAGCTTCTTCATCTTCTCTGTACTCACGAACCTTATCAGCAAGAACCTGTAATTTTTTATTGAGTTCTTCATTTTCCTTTACTAATTTTTCATAATCGGAAGAAACCTCGCTGAGAAATTCATCTACTTCTTCCTGTTTATAGCCGAAAGCGGCTTTTTCAAATCTTTGGCTGTTGATATCCTTTGAATTAATCAACTTCAATCACCTCATATTAAATATATTTTTGTATAAGTATATGAAATCTGCCCTTTGAGGAGAGTCCGGAAACGGAATTTAATCTGAATTTTCCGAATCCTCTTACAGAAAAGACATCATTTTCCTTAATGCTTACCGAGGGAGAAAATACGGCATTGAAATTCAAATCCACGCCATATTTTTTTATTATCTGAACAGTTTTTTCCCTGCTTTTTCCGAGTGCAAGTGAAACTATACAATCAAGACGCAAGGAAGCAACAGTTCCTTTAATGTCAAGATATTTCTGAATAATTTCTATTGTACATTTATCTGTCAGAGCAGTTTTAACTCCGATTCTGCCTATTTTTTTAATTTCATCGGCAAGAAAAGAGCCTATTGAATTATAAGCAATAACCTGAGTTCTACCCTCGGACACAAGAATATCCCCGATTTTTTCACGTTTTACACGGCAGGACATAATCGAGCCGAGAAAATCACGATGAGTCAGTATATCTGATTTACGGTATGAAAATTCAACTATACTGACCGGAAAGTCACTTAATTCGGGGGTATAGTATTGTGTATAAATGCATAATATTTTTCTTTGAGCATTTTCATATCCACCATAGAACATATATCTGCTGAATTTCATAGCAGAAAGTTCCTTTTCAAGAAATGATACTTGTCTTTCATCAAGAAAATCGGAATAAACAGGCATACAATTTTTTTCCGAGAGTTCAAGCATATCCTCAAGTCTTGATTTTAAAAGGTGAATATCGTCCTTATTATTATTCATAAGATAATATTAAATAAGGACTCCGTTATTTTCAAGCTCTCCTACCAAATCATCACCTACGAATCCAACATTGTAAGGAGTAATTATATAGGTAAGATTTGCCACAGGTTTAAGGCTTCCACCATTTGCATAAGCAACACCTGCAAGAAAATCAATAATTCTTCTTTTGTTATCCGAAGATGCAGTTTCAAGGTTAAGGACAACAGTTTTTTTGTCAATAAGATGGTCTGCAATCTGCTTTGCGTCTGTAAACATTTCAGGCTTTACAAGTACTACCTGAAGCTTTGCAGATGTATCGTGAATATTCACAACTTTATTTCTTTTTTCTTCACGGATATTTGCACCCATATTATTATTATTATTATTATTTGAACCTATGTTATTAACAGGATTTATGCGAGGTTCTTCTTCCGGTTCTGAAACCGATGCAGGTATTTCCTCTTCTTCAATCTCCGGAGGCATAAAAAAATCTTTAATACTATTTAAGAAACTCATCTTTTTTCTCCTTTTTCCCGCACATAAAATTATTGGATTTTTATTCAGAAAATACGTGCGAATATATCTGAATAATTAATATACTCTTGCTCCGAAAAGAGCACTGCCTATTCTGAGTATATTTGAGCCATACTTTACAGCGGCTGTATAATCATTGGACATTCCCATAGACAGAATATCCATATTAATATTATCTATTTTTTTTGAACAAATGTCAATATATAAACACTGCATTTTATATAAAAATTCTTCTGAATTTACATTTGGAGGTATAGTCATAAGACCATTTACCCTGATATTTTTCAATTCTGCTATCTGATAAAGCAATTCTGTAAGATTTTCAGGATATATTCCACTTTTTGACTGTTCTTCGCCTATATTGACTTCAACGAGAATATCCTGGATTTTTCCATATTTTTCTGCACATTTATTTATTTCAGATGCAAGTTTAAAGCTATCAACCGAATGTATCAGAGAAATGCTGTCAATAATATACTTAACTTTATTTGACTGAAGATGACCAATAAAATGAATTTCTGCCTCTGAATAGCTTTCTTTTTTTGAAAGATACTCCTGAACACGATTTTCACCGAGAAGGTTTATTCCCTTTGAAATGGCATAGTTTACGACCTCGGGAGCTACAGTTTTTGTAACAGCCATAATTCTTATACTTTCATCGGGTCTGCGATATTTCGCCTTTGCTTCTTCAGTATTAAAAATTATTCTTTTAAGATTTTCATCTAAATATTCAAAAGATGACTGCATTGAAAAACTCCTTTCATCATTCAGCATCAATACCTTCTGTTATTATATCATCATAAAGCATAAGGTAGCTGTTATCAGTACTTGCGGCAGATATGACATAATCATCACCTTCAAATATGACATCAATTTTTCTGAATATAATATTTTCCCCAAGTTTTACATATACACCTTTTTCATTTTCTTTAAAGCGTATAGACTCTCTGGGAACTTTTATTCCTTCATAATTTTCAACTGACATTTCTATTGTTTCCACACGATGCTGAACAAGTTCATAATTTATCACATCGCAAGATATTATAACGATATTTTCTTCGGGATTTGAAGTCGGTTTTATAGCTTTTATAAATCCCTTTATCTTATCATTTGAGGATTCAAAAGAAAGATTAACTGTGCTGTCAGGCTTGAATACATCGTTCTCATTTTTTATTATCCCGATGATATTCCATTTATAATCCTCAATCAGCTTTCCTACTACATCTCCATTATCATTTCTGACAATCTGGCTATCACTTACAGATTTTATATCATCAACAGTGATTGAATCTATATTATTTTTTGAAAATTTTGACTCATACCCATCTGCATAGCTTATAAAATAAGCTGATTTCGGGCTTGTAATTTTGCTTATTGGTTCAGACATTTCACGTTCAAGGATTACAATTTCCTCGTTGATTGAATTTATTCTATCCTCAAAACGCTTGATTATATCAGGATTTGTCTGCCCTGTAATATATTCCATAGTGCTTAAAAGCGACAGAAATTCATTATTTTCAGTTTCAATCCTATCGAGATTATTTGTATCCTTACAATACGCTATGTTTTTATATCTTTCCTCAATAAGCATTGTAAGTGTGGAAGGCTGAGCAACTTCCATAGTTCCAGGGTTTGTTATCTTTCGCAGAAGTTCCAGTTCTTTTTCAAGACTATCTATTTTCTGTTTTTTTTCAATATCCGTTTCAGCAGCATAAACATAAGCGATTTCAGAGCCTACTCCAAGTTTTCCACCGTCTGGTGTTTCATAGCTCAGAACTCCAACTCCGTTATATGTTATTACTTCTTCATTTCGGATATAAACTCCCTGAAATATTTCCTTGTTTGAAGTGGTTATTTCAACTGCCGTTTCAGTTTCATACTGTCCCGCAAGTAAATGTGCGAAAATATTTATAACTGTTATAAGCAGAAATACTATAAGAACTGATGCAAGTACCTTTATGGTTGAAACGCTCTGAACGAGCTTTCTTATTGCATTCAAAATCAATCACCCAGTTCTGATTTTTCACACGCTTCAAGAATGGATATTGGTTTCACAGGAACTATTGTTGATATTGCGTGTTTATAGACCATTTTCTGCTGGTCATCACTTTCAAGAATAACTATATAGCTGTCAAAACCTTTTACAATTCCTTTGAACTGAAAACCACTTACAAGGAATATTGTAATTGGTATTCTTTCCTTACGAGCGTGATTGAGGAAAACGTCCTGCAAATTAAGAGATTTGTTCATATCAGCAACTCCATTCATTTTAATTTTAACAAGTATAATATACAAGTATACAATTATTTATAATTATATCATAAAAATTGAATATTGGCTATATATTTCATACAATTTTCAATAAGTTTATCGGAAGTATCAAATTTATCAATTTCAAGCCACTTAATTCTGTCATTTTTTCTGAACCACGTCAATTGTCTTTTAGCATAATGACGTGTTTCAAGCTTTATTTTTTCTATGCAGTCTGTAAGAGAGGCTTTATTTTCAAAGTAAGGAATAAGCTCCTTAAATCCTATCGCCTGATGTGCTGTTTTCATTTCAGATGCAAGATATACACTTCTTGATTCCTCTATAAGACCATTTTCAATCATTATATCAACTCTTTTATCTATACGGTCATAAAGAAACTGTCTGTTTTCTGCATTAAGACCGAATATAAGCCATCTGTAAGGACTTTCCTGACATCTGCTTTCTTCTTTGAGTTCACTTATTTTCTTTCCTGTTACTTCAAAAACTTCAATAGCTCGTATTATACGCTTTAAATTATTTGCGTGAAGCGTTGAGGCAGTTTCGGGGTCAATTTCATAAAGTCTGTCAAGAAGTCTTTGATTTCCATATATTTCAGCCTCTTTTTCAAGATTTTTACGCAATTCTTCATTCCCCTGTATTTCGCTGAATTGTATATTGTCAACAAGAGAATCTATATAAAGACCTGTACCGCCTACTATAATGGGAATTTTATTCCTTGAATGAATTTCCTTTATTTTTTCATTGGCTGACTTTACATAATCGGCAACGGAAAAGCTTTCGGTACGCTCAATAAATCCTATAAGATGATGAGGAACTATCTGCATTTCCTCCTTTGTAGGCTTAGCCGTTGCAATATCCATACCCTTATAAATCTGCATTGAATCGGCTGAAATTATCTCTCCATCAAGTTTAAGTGCAAGAGATATTCCAAGTGCTGTTTTTCCAGAAGCCGTAGGCCCTGCAACTACTATTACAGGAGGTTTTCTGTCTGTATTATTCATTGTTATTGTATCCTCCTGAATTGCTTTTCAAATTCTTTTTTAGTAAGTATAAACATTACAGGTCGTCCGTGAGGACAATGCCTTATATTTTTATTGAAATAAATCTGCTCTGCAAGTGACTGCAATTCTGCGTGACTGTTTTTATCATTCGCTCTTACAGCTGATTTACAGGCAAGACTATGAAAAAGGTCGTCTATAATTTCCGTCTGGGGATTCATTTTATTAAGATAAAGATTATGTGCAATTTCCTCAACAGCATCATCGATAAATGCTGAATCAAGAAATACAGGCACAGCCTTTGCTCTTGCATAAGGACATTCAGATAAGTCTATTTCAAAGCCTATATTTTTAAGAAGTTCTGTATTTTCTTTAAGAGCTTCAAATTCATTACTATCCAGCATTACCTCCGAAGTATCCATTACATACTGACTTTCCATAGTCTTATTACAGTTTTTAAGCTGTTCATAGATTATACGCTCGTGACCTGCGTGTTTATCAAATATAATCATTGAATCATTTGTTTCAGCTATTATATAATTGGTAAAAACCTCACCTATAACGTGAATATGTTCCTGCTGTTCACGTTGTAAATCCTCGAAAATCTGTTCTGTATTACATACTGGGTCTGGTCTTTTATTTTCAAAAGATGAATTATTGAGATACTTAAAATTCTCTGAAATTTTCTCATCTGATATTACTTTATCTTTTTTTTCAGAATTTTTCATAAGTCCTGCTGAACTTATATCAGGAACATCATCGTGCTGTGAGGCTGAAACAAAATTTTCAAGACCTATGCTTATTTTTTCCTTTTTCTTATTTTCATCAGATACTACAACTGTATTTTTAAATTCAGTATTATTTAAACTGATATTCTGTTCAGTTTCAGTATTTTCCATAACGGGCTGTTCTTTAAGCTGAAATTCATATATAAGCCCCGAACGACATAACGCATTTTTCACAGCAAAGAATACACTTTCAAAGATACGCTTTTCATCTGAAAATTTAACCTCAATTTTTGAAGGGTGAGCATTTACATCTACCGTTGAAGGAGGAATATCAATCATAAGCACACAGGACGGAAATTTTCCTGTCATAATAAGACCTTTATAAGCTTCCTCAAGAGCCGAAGTACATATTATAGATTTTATATATCTTTTATTTATAAAAAAATTCTGAAATGAACGGTTAGCCTTTGAATAAAGAGGTTTTACAGCAAATCCTGTTACAGTTATTCCATTTTCCGAATACTCAACAGGTATCATATCCTTTGCAAAAGTTTTTCCGTATACGGAATATATTGCAGAATACAGGTCATTATCTCCCGATGTAGTAAATTCAGTTCTTCTGTCACGAATAAATCTGAATGAAATTTCAGGGTGAGAAACAGCAACTTTTGACACAATATTGCTTACAGCATTGCCCTCTGAAACATCTTTTTTAAGGAATTTCTGCCTTGCAGGAACATTATAGAATAAATCCTTAACGATTATTGAAGTACCGTCAGAACAGCCCTGATGTTCATATTCCTGCTGAATACTTCCGTTTATGCTGTAAAATGTTCCATATTCGTCAGACTTCTGTTTAGTACGCATTTCAACCTTTGCAACAGCTGAAACTGACGCAAGAGCTTCCCCTCTGAATCCAAGAGTTGATATACTTTCAAGGTCATCAGCAGAAATAATTTTACTTGTAGCGTGACGTATAAATGCATTAGGAACATCTTCATAAGCAATGCCACAGCCATCGTCAGACACTCTCATATATGTTATACCGCCGTGCTTTATTTCAACTGTTATATGCTTTGAACCTGCATCGGCTGAATTTTCAACAAGTTCTTTTATTACAGATGATGGTCTTTCAATTACTTCACCTGCTGCTATAAGTTCAGCTACTTCTCTGGAAAGAACGTTGATTTTAGGCATAATTTCTCCTTTCTTAACAGAAATTTAAAGCAATGCAGAAAGGTCTTTCAGAACTTCTCTACATTCTGAATCTGTAAGCTCATCAATATTTGTCTTACCGAGTCTGTCTGCTATCATATCACGGTTTACAGACATAAAGCTTATCTGTTCAGGTTCATTATTTTCAGATATTGACACAGGAGTATTCTGGCTTTCCATATTTTTAAGGAATTGTTTTGCTTTTGAAATTATTTTATTAGGAAGTCCTGCAAGTTTTGCGACTTCAATTCCATAACTGTCATCAGTTCCACCAGCAACTATTTTTCTTAAAAATCTTATATTATCTCCACTTCTTTTTACTGCAATACTGAAATTTTTAACTCCGTCAAGCATATCCTCAAGCTGTATAAGTTCGTGGTAATGAGTTGCAAAAAGAGTTTTACAGCCTATTGACTTAACTATATATTCAGAAACTGAATGGGCAATACTTATGCCATCAAATGTGGAAGTACCTCTGCCAACTTCATCAAGAATTACAAGGCTGTTTTTTGTTGCGTGATTTACAATATCAGCTACCTCACTCATTTCAACCATAAAAGTACTCTGTCCTGCTGTAAGGTCATCTGAAGCCCCTACTCTTGTGAATATCCTGTCGGTTATTGATATTTTCGCATATTCGGCAGGTACAAAACACCCTATCTGTGCCATAAGAGTTATAAGAGCAGTCTGTCGCATAAACGTTGATTTTCCCGACATATTAGGGCCAGTAATTATATGCATTCTGTTTCCGCCTGTATCAAGGTAAACATCATTAGGAACAAATTCCTCATCTTTAAGCATAAGTTCAACTACTGGGTGTCTGCCATTTTTTATATTTATTACTCCATCAATTGCTATTTCAGGCTTTACATACATATTCTTTATTGATACAGATGCAAAAGAGCATAAAACATCGAGTATAGCAACAGATTCGGCAGTATTCTGAACTTCCTCAAGCTTTGACGCTATAAATTCTCTTATCTCATTGAATATATCATTTTCAAGTGCTATTGATTTATCTTTTGCACCTATAATCATATTTTCAGCGTTTTTAAGCTCCTCTGTTGTAAATCTTTCAGCATTTGTAAGAGTCTGTCTTCTTACATAATGTTCAGGGACAAGATGATAAAATGAACGTGTAACTTCTATATAATAGCCAAATGTTCTGTGCTGACCTATTTTTATATTCTTTATCCCTGTAGCTTCACGTTCTTTCTGTTCAATTTCGGAAATTATGCTTGTACCATTTGTCATTACATTCCTAAGATTATCCAGTTCCTGATTGAAACCATCTTTTATTACTCCTCCCTCTTTTACGGAAACTGGAGGTTCATCAATTATTGAATTATTTATAAGATTTGCAATTTCCTCAAGGGTTGAGATACGCTTATCAAGAGAATTTATAAATGCTGAATTTGTAAGCTTTGAAAGCTGTTCTTTTATCAATGGCAATTGTAATGCTGTCGCCTCAAGCATTTTCAAATCTCTCGGAGTAGCTGTTTTATACATTATCCTTGTCATAAGACGTTCAATATCATATACTTTATCAAGCAACTCCTGAAGTTCCATCATAACAATGGATTTTCTGAAAAGCTGTTCAACTGCGTCAAGACGTTCCATTATCCTTGCAGGACTTCTCAAAGGCTGTTCAATCCACGATTTTAAAAGTCTTTTACCCATTGATGTACGGGCATCATCAAGAACCCACAGCAAAGAGCCTTTACGCTCCTTATTCCTTAAAGTTTCAGTAAGCTCAAGATTTCTTCTTGCATTAAGGTCAAGCCCCATAAATATATTGTCAGAATGTATATCAATTGAAGTAAATCTTCCTACAAGAGATTTCTGCATTTCGCTTATATAATTAAAAAGACCACATACTGCTGAACATTCACAGGTATTCTTTTCAAGCGAAAGCTGTTCATATGAATTTACTGAAAACTGTTTCATAACAATTTCCATCTGTACTTCATTGTCAAAACATACATCATCTCTTAAAGTTACTGAACAGTCAAGCTTCTGCTTTATAAATTCAGTAACATTTTTCATATCAAGAAAACTACTGTTGAATATTACTTCTGAAGGACGATACCTTGAAAGTTCGTTTATAACTTCATTTTGTATTTCCTTACCATTTTTCAATGAAAGATTTACTTCACCTGTTGATATATCAGCAAAACACAATGCACACTGATTTTCTGAAAAATATGCTCCACATATGTAATTATTTGAAGAATCATCAAGCATACTGCTTTCTATTACAGTTCCGGGAGTAACTATTCTTATAACATCTCTTGTAAAAATACCCTTACTGTCAGCAACATCTGAAATCTGTTCACATACAGCTACTTTATAGCCTGAATCAACAAGCTTTTTAATATAAGTTTCGCTACTGTGATATGGTACTCCACACATAGGAGCTTTTTCATTCATTCCACAGTCACGCCCTGTGAGAGTAAGTTCAAGAAGTTTTGACGCAGTTATTGCATCATTGAAAAACATTTCATAAAAGTCGCCAAGCCTGAAAAAGAGTATATGATTCTGGTATCTGTCCTTTACAGACCAGTATTGTTTCATCATAGGCGACAGTTTTTCTTTGTCTATATTATTAAAATCCATTTCAAGCTCCTTAAAAAGAATTAGTTTTACAAACGCAGAGAGCTGAACGCCAAAGGCGTTCAGCTTGATTCATCAGGAACTGATGAATCAGGCTTACTACGTAAGCCCTCTGCGTTTGGCTGACTGGTAAGATTAACAGCAACCTCCACAAGATGAACAGCTACCTGTACAAGCTGATGAAGGACAAGTTTCAGGGTCTTCGCCATTTGCTGATGAAGTTATAATTGCATTAATCTGTGAAAGCATATCGTCCATAGCAGTTTTTGCATTTTCAAACTTAACCATATTAGGATTATTCATAATTTCACTGTAAAGATTTTTGATAGTTTCATCAAGTTCTTTAAGCTTTTCAGTGTCTTTATTATCCTTTGACATTTCTGTAGTCAGTTCAACTCTTTTAACCTGAAACTGACCAATAAGCTGTTGAAGTTTATCATCTTTATCATTCATTTCCTTAGCTTCCTGATAAGCTGTATATCTTTCATCAGCCTGTATAAGCTTTCCAAGTTCTCTTGCCATCTGAATAACGTCCATTTTAAATATCTCCTTTAAAACAAAAATTATATTAACGCTAATTCGATAAATTTTAAAACTTTTAAAGGGGAAGCCCTCTCGTGCAGGGCTTCCCCTCTTTTCAGCTTTCAGCTGAAAATTCACCCCTTGCCGAGCGTTTAAACGCTTTTAATTCACTTCGTGAATAATTTGGGGCGTTGCCCCAAACCCCACAAGCTTTTGAAAAAGCTTGACCAAAACTTTTATTTTTCGGACTTTGCTTATTCTTTTTATTTCATCGAATTTACGTTGTATTATTGTAATATTTCACCTGTAACAGCCCAGTTTTTTGTGCCTGTTACTTTTATGTCAACAAACTGCCCGATAAGGCTTTTATCTCCTTCAAATTCAGCTATTACAAATTCACTGCTTTTCCCATTAAGAAAATCTTTTCTCTTTTTGCTTTCGCTGTCTACAAGAATACGCATTACACGTCCATTAAAGCGTTTATATATTTCTGATGATATTTCACGCTGTACTTCAAGAAATTCTCTCATTCTAAGGCTTTTTTCATTATCTGAAATTTTATCCTCGATAAGAGAGGCTTTTGTGCCTGTACGCTTTGAATATATAAATGAATATATATTATCATATTTAACTTTTTTTATAAGCTCAAGTGTAGCTCTGAAATCCTCGTCTGTTTCATTAGGAAATCCTATTATTATATCTGTTGTAAATGAAAAATCGGGGCATTTTGAACGGGCATAATTAATAATTTCAAGGTATTTTTCAACTGTATATCTTCTGTTCATCTTCTCAAGAATGTTATTACTTCCACTCTGTACTGGAAGATGAAGATGTTTTCCTATTTTATCACATTCAAGAATTGTATCTATAAGTTCAAATGATGCATCTTTAGGGTGAGATGACATAAATCTCACTATAAAATCTCCGTCTATATCATTTATTCTGCGTAAAAGCTCTGGAAAATTTATACCATTATCGAGGTCTTTTCCATATGAATTTACATTCTGACCAAGCAACATTATTTCTTTATATCCATTTTCTACAAGCTGTTTTACCTCAGAAATTATATCCTCTGCTTTACGACTTCTTTCACGTCCTCTTACATACGGAACTATACAGTATGTGCAAAAATTATTACAGCCATACATAATCGGAACTGACGCTTTAAAAGAACTGTCACGCAACTGGAAAAGCTGTTCACTTTCCTTATATTCATTAGTATCAAAAGCGTGTTTTCTTCCGTTTATAACATCAAATAACAAAGACGGAATTTTTTCAAGTGCAGATGTTCCTACAACAATATCTACATATGGATATGATTTTCTGATTTTTTCGGGAGTTTTTTCCTCCTGAGCCATACAGCCTGAAATTCCTATTATAAGTTCAGGCTTTTTTTCTTTTAAATGCTTAATTGAGCCTATTATTCCGAATACTCTGTCTTCAGCATTTTCTCTTACTGCACAGGTATTGAAAAATATTACATCAGCATTTTCACAGCTATCAGTTATTTCATAATTCATCTGCAAAAGAAGACCTTTTATTTTTTCTCCGTCTGAAAAATTAAGCTGACAGCCAAAACTCTGTACATATGCATATTTTTTCTCTGAAGAATTTATTTTTTTTATCTTTTCAATATATGTCTGGAATGAATTTTCCACAAAAATTCCTCCTTGTAAGGATTTCAAAAACTCTTATAATTATATCATAAAATAACTATTTTGTAAACAGGATATATTGGTTAATATAATGAATGGATTTTTTAAAATTCAAGGGAATGACTTTAAATAGTCATTCCCTTTTTCATTAAAGATTTTTTGTAAGATTAATCATTTCTATTGCTGACAATGCACAGTCATAGCCCTTGTTACCAGCCTTTGTTCCTGCTCTTTCAATAGCCTGTTCAATATTTTCAGTAGTAACTACTCCGAAAAGTACGGGTATTCCTGTTTTAAGTGAAACAGATGCTATTCCCTTTGAAACTTCATTGCATACATAATCATAATGACTTGTTGCACCTCTGATAACTGCACCCAGACATATAACAGCGTCATATTTTCCCGATGATGCCATTTTATCAGCAATAAGTGGTATTTCAAATGCTCCCGGAACCCAGGCAAGTGTTATATCGTCCTCATTAACATTATGTCTTTTAAGACCATCCACAGCTCCACCTATAAGCTTTGATGTAATAAATTCATTAAATCTTGACGCTACTATAGCTATTTTAGCACCATCTGCAACAAGATTTCCTTCAATAACCTTCATAAAAAAATCCTCCTGTTTAATAATTTAAAAGATGTCCCATTTTATGCTGTTTTGTTTTCAGATAAAACTCATCAAAAGGAGTCGGCTTTATCTGAATTGGAACTCTTTCTGTTATTTCAATGCCATATGCTGAAATACCTGTAATTTTTTCTGGATTATTTGTAAGAAGTTTAAGCTTAGTTACTCCCAAATCTTTAAGTATCTGAGAACCACAGCTGTAATCTCTCAAATCCGGAGCAAAACCAAGCTTTATATTAGCCTCAACTGTATCTGCTCCTTCGTCCTGCAATTCATATGCTTTAAGCTTATTGATAAGTCCTATTCCTCTGCCTTCCTGTCGGAGATAAACCATAACTCCTCTGCCCTCTTTGGCTATCTGCTTCATAGCACTGTCAAACTGCTGTCCACAGTCGCATCTGCAGGAACCGAGAACATCTCCTGTAAGACATTCCGAATGAACACGGCATAAAACAGGATTTCCGTCAGAAACATCTCCCATAGTCAATGCTACGTGATGTTCTCCGTTTATTGTATTTACAAAACCATATATAGTAAATTCCCCATACTTTGTAGGCATTTTTGCACAGGCTTCACGTTCCATAAATTTATCGTTTCTTTTACGGTATCTCTTAATTTCATCAATAGTGATAAATTTAAGATTATGCTTCTGAGCAAATTCAATAAGCTCTGTTTTTCTCATCATAGTACCGTCATCACGCATAATCTCACAGCAAAGACCTACTTCCTTAAGACCTGCAAGTCGCATAAGGTCTACAGTAGCCTCTGTATGCCCATCACGTTCAAGAACTCCGCCTTTTTTGGCTTCAAGAGGAAACATATGTCCGGGACGTCTGAAATCGGCAGGTTGTACATCATCTTCTGTGCATTTTATAGCAGTAACTGAACGCTCATATGCTGAAATTCCCGTTGTAGTGCTTATATGGTCTATCGACTCTGTAAACGCTGTACAATGGTTATCTGTATTATTTTCAACCATCTGATGAAGTCCTAATTTCTGAATCATTTTTGTACTCATAGGCATACATATCAAGCCTTTGGCATAACAAGCCATAAAGTTAACATTTTCCTGAGTAGCAAATTCACCTGCACATATAAGGTCGCCCTCATTTTCTCTGTCCTCATTATCAGTTACAACAATTATTTTGCCATTTCTGAGGTCTTCAAGAGCTTCTTCTATAGTATTAAACTGAAACATAAAAACACTTCTCCTCTTTTATTCAAATCATATAAAACCATTTTCGTAAAGCAAATCCATAGTAATTCCTTTTTTACTGGAAATATTATCTGTTCTGCAAAGCATTTTTTCAACATATTTTGCTATAACATCACATTCAAGATTAACTTTATCACCTGTTTTTTTCATAAGCAATGTAGTTTCATTCTGGGTATGAGGAATTATTGAAACTTTAAAAAATGAATCTGAAACATCTGCAACAGTAAGGCTTATTCCATCTATTGCAACAGAGCCTTTTTCAACTATATATTTAAGTATATTCATATCAGCATTAACAGTAACCCATACAGCATTACCTTCATTTTTAAATTCTTTTATAATTCCTGTTCCGTCAATATGACCCGAAACTATATGCCCTCCAAATCTGCCATCAGCTGACATTGCTCTTTCAAGATTTACAAAACTTCCCGATTTAAGAGCCGAAAGAGAAGTTCTGCGTAAAGTTTCAGCCATAACATCAGCTGAAAATGATGTTACTGAAAGAGATGTAACAGTAAGGCATATACCATTCACAGCTATACTGTCACCGATTTTTGTATTTTCAAGAACTTTTGAAGCTGATATTTCAAGCTGACAGGATTCAGCTCCTTTTTTTACAGACATTATTTTTCCAAGTTCCTCAACAATACCAGTAAACATAAAAAATTATCCTTTCAAGGTATATTTCAGAAGAATATCTTCTCCAAGAATTTCAATTTCGGGCTGTGACATTAATATACAGTCCTCAACTTTTTCAAAACCACAGCTTCCTACGGGAGATTTAGCAGTATTTCCTCCGAAAATTTTAGGGGC
>JAZKXQ010000437.1:0-6309 GCA_045611725.1 Oscillospiraceae bacterium | reverse complement strand
CAAATTTTAAAAATCAAAAAAATTAATTATAATATGTAAACAAATTTTAAACTTTTTATTAATTACTTGATTTTTTTTAAATTTCATACTATACTTTAATTAGCACTCAAATATTAAGAGTGCTAATATTTCAAAAACAGGAGCGTTAATTTTTATGGAAACTAAAGAATTTAAAGCCGAATCCAAGCGTTTGCTTGATATGATGATTAATTCTATCTATACACATAAGGAAATATTTTTAAGAGAGCTTATCTCAAATGCAAGTGATGCTATAGATAAACTTTATTTCAAATCCCTTACAGATGATAAAGTAGGTCTTAATAAAAGCGATTTTGAAATATCTGTAAATATCGATAAGGATTTAAGAACTATTACTGTTTCTGATAACGGTATAGGTATGACTGAGGAAGAACTTGAAAATAATCTCGGAACTATCGCAAAAAGTGGTTCTCTCGATTTCAAGGGACAGAATGACACTAAGGACAAGGTTGACATAATCGGTCAGTTCGGCGTAGGCTTCTACTCTGCTTTTATGGTTGCTAAATCCGTTACTGTTCGCAGTAAGGCTTATGGTTCAGATAAGGCTTATGAATGGCAGTCAGAGGGCGTTGAAGGATATACAATAGATGTATGCGATAAAAAATCAGCAGGTACTGATATTATCCTCACTGTAAAGGATAACACTGAAGAAGAAAATTATGATGAATTCCTTGAACAGTACAGAATACAGGGAATTATCAGAAAATATTCTGACTACATCAACACTCCTATAACTATGAATGTTGAAAAATCTCGTAAAAAAGATGATTCAGACGAATACGAAAAGTATATCGAAAAGGAAACTATCAACAGTATGGTTCCTCTCTGGAAAAAGAATAAGGCTGAAATTACAGAGGAAGAATACAATAAATTCTACAATGAAAAATTCTTTGATTATAATGGAGCACCTCTCACACATATCCACACAAAGACAGAAGGTACTGCAACATATAACGCACTGCTTTATATACCTGCAAAAGCTCCTTATGATTTCTATACAAGAGAATATGAAAAGGGCTTGAAGCTTTATTCAAACGGCGTACTTATAATGGATAAGTGTGCTGACCTTCTTCCAGATTACTTCAGCTTTGTAAAGGGTCTTGTTGATTCAGAGGACTTATCTCTCAATATTTCAAGAGAAATGCTCCAGCAGGACAGACAGTTAAAAATCATTGCAAAGAGCATTGAAAGAAATATAAAAAATGAGCTTTCAAAGATGCTCAAGAATGACAGAGAAAAATATGAGGGATTCTTTAAGGAATTTGGTCTTCAGCTTAAATTCGGTATTCAGAGCGATATGTTCGGTACTAACAAGGCAAAAGAAAATCTTCAGGATTTGATTATGTTCTATTCATCAGATGAAAAGAAATTTGTAACTCTTGATGAATATGTAACAAGAATGAAAGATGACCAGAAATTTATTTACTATGCAACAGGTGAAAGCATTGAAAGAATTGAAAATCTCCCTCAAACAGAACTTGTTAAGGATAAAGGATTTGAAATTCTTTACTGTACAGAACACGTTGACGAATTTGCTATAAAGGCTCTCCAGAAGTATAAGGATAAGGAATTTAAATCTGTATCAGCAGGTGACCTTGACCTTGAAACAGAAGCTGAAAAGGAAGAAATAAAGGCAAAATCAGAAGAAAATAAGGATATGTTCAAGAGTATGACTGATGCTCTTAATGGCAAGGTAAAAGAGGTAAGACTTTCTTCACGTCTTAAAACTCACCCTGTATGCATAACAAGTGATGGTGAAATTTCTCTTGAAATGGAAAGAGTTCTCAATAGTATGCCTGGAAATGACAGACAAATCAAAGCTGACAGAGTACTTGAAATAAATCCTGAACATCAGATTTTTGAAACATTAAAACAGCTTAATGAAAATGACAGTGAAAAGCTCAATAAATATTCAGAGCTTCTTTACAATCAAGCACTTCTTATTGAGGGTATGCCTATTGAAAATCCTGTTGAATTTTCAAAGCTTATCTGTGAACTTATGGTATAATAAAAAACAGGAAAAGTCCTGAGGAAAATTAACCTCAGGACTTTTTTTAATCTATTTCAACCATTACTTTCTGGTTGTTCTTTGAGGCACCTGCACGCATTACAGTACGGATTGCCTTTGCAATTCTTCCCTGTTTTCCGATAACTCTACCCATATCATCAGAAGCTACACGAAGATGAAAAACGATAGTACCTTCACTGTCAGGAGCGTCCTCTGTTATTTCAATAGCTGATTTATCTTCTACAAGACCTTCAACTATTGCATAAAGCAAATCTTTCATAGAAAAAATTCTCCTTTTGAGAATATAAAATTAGAGTTAGAAGCAGAGCTTCTAACTTCTAACTATTTTAATAGTATTAAAGAGCACCTTCATTTTTGAGAAGACGTTTTACTGTATCTGTAGGCTGTGCGCCATTCTTAATCCACTTCTGAGCCTTTTCAGTATCAATCTTTACTACTGATGGTTCTTTAGTAGGGTCATAGTAACCGATTTCTTCAATAAATCTGCCATCTCTTGGGTATCTTGAGTCAGCAACAACTATACGATAGAAAGGAGCTTTCTTAGCACCCATTCTTCTGAGTCTGATTTTAACTGCCATTTTAATTTCACCTCCATAGTGATTAACTGTTTATATATCAATGCATAGTAATATGCAGTAATATGCTTATTTCTTAGGCAAATTAGGTAAATTCGGCATATTCATATCATTAAGATTCATACCAGCAATACGTTTTTTCATACGTTTGCTTGGTTTCATCTTACCGAATTTCTTCATAATCTGCTGCATCTGGTCGAACTGTTTAAGAAGTCTGTTTACATCTTCAACCTTAGTACCACTACCTTTTGCGATACGTCTTTTTCTTGACGGATTGATAATAGAAGGCTTTGCACGTTCTTCAGGAGTCATTGAAGTAATAACTGCCTCAATTCTGAAAAACTGTCTGTCATCTATATCAGCCTCATCAATTTTATCTCCACCAGGAAGCATTGCGATAATATTTTTAAGAGGCCCCATTTTCTGAATTTGTCTTAACTGGTCAAGAAGGTCATTCATATCGAATGTATTATCCTGAAGTTTTTTTGTAAGACGTTCAGCGTCTTTCTGGTCAACAACAGTTTCAGCCTTTTCGATAAGAGTAAGAACATCGCCCATACCGAGTATTCTTGAAGCCATACGTTCAGGGTGGAACTGTTCAAAATCGTCAAGCTTTTCGCCTGTTCCGACAAACTTGATAGGTTTACCAGTAACTGCAAGAACTGAAAGTGCAGCACCACCTCTTGTATCGGAATCAAGTTTTGACATAAGAACGCTTGTAATACCGAGTTCACTGTCAAAAGTACCTGCAACATCAACAGCATTCTGACCTGTCATAGCGTCAACAACGAGCATTATTTCGTGAGGAGAAGTTTCCTGTTTGATATTTTTAAGCTCGTCCATAAGTTCAGCATCAATATGCAGACGACCTGCTGTATCTATAATAACAACATCGTGACCGTAATCCTTTGCATATTTTATACTCTGCTTAGCGATTGTAACAGGGTTAATCTGTCCCATTTCAAAAACTTTTACCTCAGCCTTTTCGCCTACTACCTGAAGCTGATTTATAGCGGCAGGACGATAAACGTCACAGGCAACAAGGAGAGGACGATTGCCATTTTTCTTGAAATATCTTGCAAGTTTTGCAGCGTGGGTAGTTTTACCCGAACCCTGAAGACCACACATCATTATTATACAAGGTGGTTTTGAGGGCATATTGATACGCTCGTTAGCGTTACCCATAAGGGAACAGAGTTCCTCATTTACTATTTTTATAACCATCTGTGCAGGAGTAAGACTTTTAAGCACGTCTTCACCTACGGCACGTTCTGAAACCTTTGCAACAAAGTCCTTAACTACCTTGTAGCTTACGTCTGCCTCAAGCAGAGCAAGTTTTACCTCACGCATAGCCTCTTTTACATCAGATTCAGTGAGTTTGCCTCTTGATTTAAGGCGTCTGAACACATTGTTAAGCTTGTCTGAAAGACCTTCAAAAGCCATAAAAACCACACCTCCGGTCAGATAATATCATAAAATTCCCCGACAGTATTCTTTATAGTATGTGAACATTTACGGATTTTTTCGCTGTCTGATTCATTATAAATCGTATCAGCATTATCCATAATAATTTTTATTGATTCACGAAGTTTTACAGATTTTTCTGCAAGACCGAGTTTATCTTCATAATCTTTAAGGATAAGCTCAGCACGTTTTAAAGAATCGTGAACACCCTGACGGGTAATATTTTCATACTCTGAGATTTCAGCGAGGGATAAATCCTCATAATAATAAAGTTCCATTACATCACGCTGTTTCTTAGTCAATAGCTGACCATAGAAATCGAGAAGGAGATTCATTTCAAGATTTTTGCTCATAAAAACACTCCTCTGCAATGGTGTAAAGTTTTAAACCTTTACAATTATAAACTATTATAAGCATTTTGTCAAGTATTTTTTAATAAAAATATTATATCAGAAAAAATTTGTAAAAAGCATTGACAAAATAATATTTATATGATATCATAATGATATCAAAACAATAACTTTTATTTTTGAAAGGATAAGTGATTTTTATGAAAGAAAAAATTCTCAACAACAAGAGAAATGGTTTTGGGGTATTGTTTCTGATAATACTAATTTTACTTGTATTTGTTGCAATGATAATTGTTGCAGGAATTAACCTTGATGCAGGTAAAGGTGGAATATTCAATATTATGATGGCTGTTGGAATTATCGGATTTTGTATTGGCTGGATACCATTTATGGGACTTAAAGTCCTCAAGCCACAGGAAGCTTTGGTTCTTACTCTTTTTGGAAAATATATTGGAACTCTCAAAGAAGAAGGCTTTTATTATGTAAATCCATTCTGTGTTGCAGTAAATCCTGCGTCAAGTACAAAACTAAGACAGAGCGGAGATGTTGAAAGTATGATTGAAATGGCTACTAATCCAAACGGTACTATGCCAAGCAAAAAAATCTCCCTTAAAATTATGACTCTTAACAATAACCGTCAGAAAATAAATGACTGTCTTGGAAATCCTGTTGAAATCGGAATTGCAGTTACCTGGAGAGTAGTTAATACTGCAAAAGCTGTTTTTGATGTTGATAACTATAAAGAATATCTTTCGCTCCAGTGTGACAGTGCATTAAGAAATATTGTTAAAATTTATCCTTATGATGTAGCACCAGATGTTGATACTACAGGAGATGGCATTGCTGATGACGGAAGTTTAAGAGGTTCAAGTGAAATAGTTGCTCAGAGAATAAAGGAAGAAATTCAGCAGAAAGTTAAAGAGGCAGGACTTGAAATTCTTGAAGCCCGTATAACTTACCTTGCATATGCTCCCGAAATAGCGGCAGTAATGCTCCAGCGTCAACAGGCATCAGCAATAGTAGATGCAAGAAAAATGATAGTTGATGGTGCTGTGGGAATGGTTGAAATGGCACTTGACCGACTTAATGAAAACAATGTTGTTGAGCTTGATGAAGAACGCAAAGCAGCAATGGTTTCCAATCTGCTTGTAGTTCTCTGCGGCAATCACGATGCTCAGCCTATTGTTAATTCGGGAAGTCTTTATTAATGGCAGCAAAAAAGCAAATTCCACTCCGTTTATCCGAAAAACTTTACAATGATATTGCCGCTTGGGCAGAAGATGACTTCCGTTCTGTAAACGGACAGATTGAATATCTTCTGACCGAATGTGTAAAGCAAAGGAAAAAGAATGGGAAATATGTATCAGATGAAATAGACGCTCCACCCGATTTTGATATAAAAAAATTTAATTGAAAAAATTTAATTTGTATCAAGTAAATAATATCAAATAAAATTGATTTCTTGAAGAAAACAAAATAATAAAATTAAAGTTTTTTGCCAAGCTTTTTTTTAAAAAAGCTTGTGGATTCCAAAGGCAACGCCTTTGGTCGCTGTCTGAAAGACAGTGAAAGAGGGGTTGCAGGGAAGGTACTCCCCTGCCTGATAGTCGTTTTATAATTCCAAAAGCTTTGCTTTTGGAATTTTTTTTAATCAAAATGCTGAAAGCATTTTGATTTTTAAAATCGCTGTTCAAAGAACAGCGATTAATAAGCAATCAAGGGCAGGGACTCCATCCCCGCACCCCTGACCTACTTTTTTGAAAAAAAGTAGGCAAAAAACTTTTATTTCGTTGCAAAGTTAAGTAAAATTTGTTGCTTACTGGCTCGAAAAGTTGGTTTAAGTAGATAATGT
>JAZKXQ010000436.1:0-3898 GCA_045611725.1 Oscillospiraceae bacterium | reverse complement strand
AGCAGATATATTTTTTTATTTATAAGGTTATATGGAACATCACCTGCTTCAATTCTTTGGGCAATTCCCTCTGCAACAGCAGTTTTTCCGACACCTGGTTCACCGATAAGGCAGGGATTATTTTTAGTTCTTCTTGAAAGAATCTGAACTACTCTTGAAATTTCCTTATCACGTCCTATTATATTATCAAGTTTGCCATCTTTAGCCCTTTGACTAAGATTTGTACAATAATTTTCAAGAAATTTAAGTTTCTTTTCCTTTTCTTTTTTCTTTGAAGCTTTTTCAGATTTTTCAGAAGATTTTTTCTTACTATAAAAATCATTATCATCTGAATTTTTACTATGTTTTGGGGAACCTCCAATATTTCCGAAAGGACTGTTTTCAATCATACTCTGAATAAACGGAGGCAGAGTTCCTGAACCTCCTGGCTGAAAAGCATCTCCGTCAATAATATCAGTCATCTGGTCGGAAAACTGTTCAATATCATCATCGCTTATTCCGAACTGTTCCATATACTCTGAAATCTGAGGAATTTTCATTTCCTTTGCACATACCATACAAAGTCCCTCATTTTTCTTTTCTTCTCCGTGTACTGCAGTAATAAATACTACAGCAACACGCTTGTGGCATCTGCTGCACAACATCATAATTTAATTTCCTCCGTTTAATATTTATCCCAGTATATCGAAATTATAAACTATACTGAATAATTTTGAATTCTGAATGGTTTCCTCATTCAAAATCATTGGCATATCATCTGAAAGAACAAGGAAAAACTTAACAAGTACGCATAGTATAAATACATAAGCAACCGCTTCAACTATACCTACAAATGCACCTGCAAAGCAATCGAATTTTCCTCCACCTGAAATCTTCCCTGATTTTATAAGAGATGATTCAACCATTTTCACTACAAACATTAATATAAAGAACATAACTATAAAGACAAACATTCCTACAAGTGAAATAGCGTATTGTCTTATATAATTTTCTTCAATATACTCTGATATTTCATCAGAGTCATTAACTGTGAATATTTTTATAAGCTCAAATGCAGATTCTTTTGTTTCAACTGAATATTCCAAAAGACCTTTTGTAAGAGATAACGGAACTGTACCTTTGAAAAGATTTTTCATACTTTCATTAAGTCCTTTAGTCACTCCTTCAGAAACTTCATCATATGAAGAAACTGCACCTGCACTATGCCTTATTATAAGATTATACAAATTTTCCTCAAGATTTTCAGCCTTTGAAGAATTTAATGTTTTTTCAATATTTTTTATACTTACATCAAGCCCATATGTCATATCTGATATATATTTCTGAATATCTTCTGATATATTGTAATCATCAATAACTTCTGACATATCATCAATAAGACTATCTTTTACAAACAGATGATAGACAGGTTCAGCGACTATATTACCACATAATGCCGATATAACGCATACTAAAAGATAACCACACACTGATATAATTATGCCCGAAAATCCCTTTTTATAGCTTGATATAACCGTTCCAACAATCAGCCATACAACTGCAATATCATATAAAATCCATTCAAATGATTTCATAAAAAATCACCTCAGTTGCTTATGAAATTTATTTTATCTATTCTGCTGTTTCCTATGAGGAATATTGAGTTTCCAGACTTTAAAAATGAATAATATATATCTGATATTTCAGCTCTCGCCATAAGTTTGCCCTCATAATTATATGCTCTTATTTCATCATCTGTAAGAACATATGCAAATTCAGGCTCTACAACAAGATGCTTTAAATTTGCGTCTATTACATATTCTTTCGGAACTCCTCCTATACCATCTGACAATACAAGACTGGTTTTTCTACGTTCTTCATTCTCAAAAATCATTGCAGCCTTATCACCTGCAAATCCTCCTGATGTAAGAGTATTTTTATAGGAATAACCTTTAAGATATATTCCATTTTTATCATAATAAGCACATTTTGTATATCCCAGTATAAAAAGCCCATCATCTGAAGTAGTGTAGGAATTTATACAGAGAGTTTCAAATTCACTGGTTGTCCATTTTTCATTTTCACTTGTAAAATCAACCTCATATGCTCTTGAAACTATTTTTCCTATACTTGCGTCCATTACTGTGACACGACAGCCTGTACTATCATTATTAAAGCATACTTCAATGATTCTGTCAACACTTCCCCTGTAATATACAGGATTTCCTTTGTCATCATATATTGTAAGCATACAGGAATAATTTTCAGATGATGTTATAACTGCTATATAACCTTCCTTGCTTATTCTTGCAAATATTATATTTTCTTCTATTGTTTTTTCAAAAATTGTTTTTCTCTGATTTTCAACTCTGAATTTTTTTCCTCCACTCTCATAAATAAGTGAACGGCTTCCTGTAGTTTCAAGAACTACATTTGAATAGCTATGACTTCTTGAATCAAGAAGCTCTCCATCAAGGGAATATACTGAAAAATCCGTATCGCTGAGAATAACCATATTTTCTTCCATAATATCCATCTGATAATCTGAAGAATCGGAAAGCATTATTGGAAAATTACCTTGTGCAGTTTCTCCGTTATTAACAACTACACCATCAGCGTCAATCGTAAAGGTTTTGTTATCTCCAAGATATATTCCTGCTTTTTCAAGACTGCTAATCCATAAATTTCTTGTAAGAAAAAGAATAATAATAACAACAAATATAAAACCCAGTATTACAAACAATATCTTCTTTTTGTTAAGAGTACCATTCTGAAGTCTTTGTTTATTTCTTCTCATTCTTTTTCTTGAACGTCTGTTATAGATATTATTCGACATTACAGCCTCCTGACGTCTGATAGAAAACTCTGTTCAGATAAAGACCGTGAGCCTGAGCTGTTTTACCTGCGAAACGTCTGTCTTTCATATCCATTATTTCTGTAATTTCTTCAGGCTTTATAAATCCTTCATTTACTGTAAGCAAAGTTCCAACCATAATTCTTACCATATTATAAAGAAAACCATCTCCACTTACATACATTTCAACTATATCATTATTTTTTTCTATACGAAAATCATATACAGTTCTTATTGTATTTTCCTTATCACAATCTGAAGAACAAAAACTTTTAAAATCGTGAGTTCCTATAAAATATTTTGCAGTTTCTCTTATAAGGTCAATATCCAGACTTCTTCTGTAGTGATATGCCAAATCTGTCATAAAAGGATTTTTTGATTCGCTGTTATGTATTTTATATACATATTCTTTACCTTTACAGGAAAATCTTGCGTGAAAATCCTCATCAGCGTCCTCACACGATAAGATTGAAATATCATCAGGAAGAAGTCCGTTCATACCTCTTACAAAGCCTTTGTTATTAATTTTACTGTTTGTATTTACCGAAAAACAATATTCATTAGCGTGAACTCCTGTATCCGTTCTGGAACAGCCATTCATTGTAACTTTTTCATTAAGTATTGAGGAAAGAGCCTTTTCAGTTTCTGCCTGTACAGTATGGGCATTATTCTGTATCTGAAATCCGTGATAATTTGTCCCTCTGTAAGACATCATTACTTTAAGATTCCTCATTTCTGACTACCTCTTCTTCCTGTTGCTTTTTGTTTCTGTTACGGGATGCACGATAATCATCAACAAATCTTGTAAATCTTGCCTTATACATTTTTTTTGCACGTAATTCATAACGAATATACCTTATAAGATATATGAGTACTGCAACCGGCAGTATCTTTAAAATAGTAATTATCAAATCAAGTATTTCCTGCATTTTTATCCGCCTCCCATAAATATGTTTGTAACTATAACTCCCATCAGAAAAATAATGGTAACTGCAAGTGAAATATAATCATTTTTACCCGATTTCAATTGTTTAAGTCTTGTTCTGCCCTCTCCTCCTCTGTAAC
>JAZKXQ010000435.1:0-2310 GCA_045611725.1 Oscillospiraceae bacterium | reverse complement strand
ATGGCTACGATCCGACTTTTTTGAAGCTGAACTCTTTGATTATATGTCACAGTCACATAATGATATAATCAAGTCAATTACTGATACAAAGGATTTGACTAAGGAGAATGAGGAAAAACTTAAAGATGCTCTCGGAGATTTTGTAAGCAAGTATCTTTCATCACTTTAATGAACGGAGGGATTTTATAAAATGGCTTCCTCTAATATGAAAGATATAAAACGCCGTATAAAAAGCGTTGAAAGTACAATGCAGATTACAAAAGCTATGGAACTTGTTGCATCGTCAAAATTAAGACGTGCAAAAGAACGTGCTGATAATGTAAGACCTTTTTTCGATTCTCTTATGCAGATAATGTACGAAATTACTTCTGAAGACAGGACTTTTCAATCGGTTTTTACAAGACGTCAGAAAGGAAATTCCGCCCTTTTGATAGTAATTGCAGGTGACAGAGGTCTTGCAGGTGGTTTTAATTCAAATGTTTTAAAACTTGCTCAGAAACGTATTGATGAGATGAAATCCCAGAATGGTTCTGTATCGGTTATGGCAATAGGCAAAAAGTCTGTTGAGTATTTTCAGAAAAAAGATGTTCACGTAGTTGCCAAATATGAAAATATTGCTGAACATATAAAAGTAAATCAGTCTATGAAAATGTCAAGTCTGATTATAGACGCTTATCTTAGTGGTAAGATAAACCGTGTGGAAGTTATCTATACAAGCTATGTTTCTCCTCTCGTTCAGGAAGCTTGTGTGAAAAGTATTCTTCCTGTTGAAAATATCTATGGAGAGGTAAAGCCTACAGGTGCGGTTACAAAGTATGAACCATCTCCCGAAGCTGTTTTCGATATGCTTATTCCAAAATATACGGCAGGTATCATATATGGTGCAGTTTCAGATTCATTTGCTTCCGAACAGGCTGCAAGAAGAATTGCTATGGAAAATGCAACAGATAACGCTTCTGAAATGATAGATAATCTTTCACTTATATACAACAGAGCAAGACAGTCCTCAATTACTCAGGAAATTACTGAAATTGTAGGCGGTGCTTCTGCTCAAGGATAATTATTAATTTATTGTTGTCTTACCGCAGAAAGATTAACAATATTATTCATATTCACAAAATCTGCGGAGAATAGGTGGATTATGCAGAATATCGGAAAAATAGTACAGATAATCGGTGCGGTTGTCGATGTACGTTTTGCAAAGGATTCTCTGCCGAAACTGCTTAATGCGATAGAAATTGACAATGACGGCAAGAAACTTGTTATTGAAGTAGCACAGCATATCGGTGATGATGTAGTACGCTGTATAGCTATGAGCAGTACAGATGGTCTTGTAAGAGGTATGGATGCAGTTGATACGGGAGAACCTATAAAAGTACCTGTTGGAAAGGAAACTCTTGGAAGAATATTTAATCTTCTCGGAGAGCCTGTTGACGAAAAAGAACCTCCTCAGACAGAGGAAAAATGGGTTATTCACAGAGAAGCTCCAAGCTATGAGGAACAGACTGCCTCAAGCGAAATCCTTGAAACAGGAATTAAGGTTATCGACCTTATAGCTCCTTACCTCAAGGGTGGTAAAATAGGTCTTTTCGGTGGTGCGGGTGTTGGAAAAACAGTTCTTATTCAGGAGCTTATAAACAATGTTGCAAATCAGCACGGTGGCATTTCAGTATTTACAGGTGTTGGTGAGCGTACCCGTGAAGGTAATGACCTTTACAATGAAATGACTGAAAGCGGAGTTATAAATAAAACTGTTCTTGTTTATGGTCAGATGAATGAACCTCCTGGAGCAAGAATGAGAGTTGGTCTTACAGGTCTTACAATGGCTGAATATTTCAGAGATAAAGAAAATCAGGACGTTCTTCTCTTTATAGATAATATATTCAGATTTACTCAGGCAGGTTCCGAAGTTTCTGCACTTCTTGGTCGTATGCCTTCAGCCGTTGGCTATCAGCCTACACTTGCTACTGAAATGGGAGCTTTGCAGGAAAGAATTACATCTACAAACAAAGGCTCTATTACATCTGTTCAGGCTGTATATGTACCTGCCGATGACCTTACAGACCCAGCTCCTGCAACAACTTTTGCTCATCTTGACGCTACAACAGTTCTTTCAAGAAGTATTTCATCTCTCGGTATTTATCCTGCCGTTGACCCTCTTGAAAGTAATTCAAGAATCCTTACTCCTGAAATAGTTGGTCAGGAACATTATGATGTTGCAAGAAAAGTTCAGAATATTCTTCAGAGATATACTGAACTTCAGGATATTATTGCTATTATGGGTATGGACGAGCTTTCAGATGAAGATAA
>JAZKXQ010000434.1:0-7024 GCA_045611725.1 Oscillospiraceae bacterium | reverse complement strand
AGCTGTGAAACAGCTTTTTCAAGTGTGAATAAAATAAGGCTTAAAAATTATGCCTCACAAGGCAATAAAAGAGCAGAACAGGCATTAAAAATTGCTGAAAAATTTGATGACGCATTAACGGCAATACTTATAGGAAACAATATTGTAAATATCGCATCAACATCGATAAGTACTGTTCTTTTTACGCAACTTCTGGGAAGTAAGGGAGTAGGTATCGCAACAGCTGTAATGACAATACTTGTACTTATTTTCGGAGAAATTATGCCTAAATCATATGCAAGTCAGAATGCTGAAAAACTCTCTTTATTTTTTGCACCGATACTTGCAGGTATAGTTACTCTTTTTAAGCCTGTTATATTTGCTTTTGGATTTCTTAAAAAAATTATGGCAAAGCTTAATGGAAATTCCGAGAAAAAACCAAGCGTTACAGAGGACGAGCTTAAATATATCATAGATGAAATAGAGGAAGAAGGAGTTCTTGAAGAACAGGAAAGTAATCTTGTACGTTCCGCACTGGACTTTGATGAAATTCAGGTAGGAAATATCCTTATCCCAAGAGTAAAGATTGTAGCTGTTGAAGTTAATACTCCTGTTGAAGAAATAAAAGAGATATTTCTTTCAGAACTATATTCAAGAATACCTGTCTATGAAAAAAGTATTGATAATATTATAGGAATAATAACCTATAAGAATTTCTTTAAAGATGTAATAGGTAAGAAAAAAAGTGTTTCCAGTATTGTGCAGGACGTTATGCATATTTCAGAACTTAAACTCATAAGTGAGGCATTAAAGGAAATGCAGTCTAAAAAAACTCATATGGCAATAGTTATGGACCAGTATGGAGGTACAAAGGGCATTATAACTCTTGAAGATATTATAGAAGAACTTGTAGGGGAAATATATGATGAAACAGATGAAGTACTTACAGTTTTTCATAAAACAGGAGATAATACCTATGAAGTTGATGGAAGTCTTGGCATAAGTGATATGCTTGAAAAGATGGAAATGGATATTGAAATAGAAAGTTCAGCCAATACAGTAGCAGGTTGGGTAATGGATATTATGGGACATATTCCAAAGGTAAATGAGCAGATTGAAAAAGGAATGTTCAGAATAACAATAATAAAAGCAGATGAACATATGGTTCATAAAGTAAGAATGGAAATTATTCCGAACAGTGATTATGAAGATGAAAACGATTAAATCAGAAAGATGGTAAATAAAAAATGACAAATCAGAAAATACATTATCTTGATAATTCAGCAACAACACGTCCGAGTGACGCATCAACAGAGGCTGTTACAGAGTGTCTTAAAGAATTTTACGGCAATCCCTCCTCACTTCATTCAAAAGGCACTGAGGCATTGGAAATTCTTGAAAATTCAAGAAAAATAATTGCATCATCTTTAAAATGCTCTCCCGATTGCATAACATTCACATCGGGAGCAACTGAAAGTACAAATACAGCATTAAAAGGGATAGCTGAAAAATTCGGAAAGAAAAGAAAAAAGATAATTACAACATCTGTTGAACATTCATCTGTAAAGGAAGTTTTTAAGTATCTTGAAACAAAAGGCTTTGAAACAGTTATAATTTCTCCCGATGAAAACGGCGAGATAACTCCACAGCAGATAATTTCACAGGCTGATGAAAATACCTGTTTTATAAGTATGATGCTTGTAAATAACGAAACAGGCTATATTTTTCCAGTAGAGAAAACATTTTTCGCAGTAAAAAAACTTTTTCCACATATAATAACGCATTGCGATTGTGTACAGGCATATATGAAAATACCTGTAAATACGAGAACTTTAAACGCTGATTTTTTATCTTTAAGTGGGCATAAAATTCACGCTCCAAAAGGCATAGGAGTGCTTTATACAGCAACTTCAATGCGTATTCCTGTTTTTATTCACGGAGGAGGTCAGGAAAAGAATTTCCGTTCGGGTACTGAATCGCTTCCACTTATTGCAGGATTTTCAAAGGCTGTTGAAGAATACAGTCAGAATATTAATGAACGTTATGAATATGTTATGGAATTAAAAAAATATCTTCTTGAAAGACTTGCTGAAATTGATGGAATTTCAATAAATTCCAAAGAAAATTCAATACCATACATAACCAATATATCGGTAGAGGGAAAACGTTCTGAAATTATGCTTCATTTTCTTGAAAAAAGAAATGTATTTGTTTCAAGCGGTTCAGCCTGTTCAAAGGGAGCTAAAAGCGGAGTACTTACAGAATTTAAAATAAGTAGTAAGAATGCTGACAGTGCATTGAGAATAAGTATGTGCAGTGATAATGATAAATCTGATATAGATGCTCTTATTGATGGAATAAAAGATGGAATTGAAAGTATAAGAAGCTGAAAAAAATTATATCCTCTAAAATGTTTGACTATGTGTAATTTATATTATATAATATTAATTAGCATACTATAAAATTTTATTTTCGGAAGGAGAACGAAAATGACGGATAATCGATATGTCTATGATGTATCTGTATCAGAAAAATCATACGACATAAACGGAGTAAAGGACAGCTTTAATCCGTTTGACAATGAAACGGAATACAGAGAATACAGTTCGGATTACAGAAAAATAGTTCCACAGATAGCCATAAAAGATTGTGAAATACCTGAAAATCCTTCTGATGCTGAAAAGGGAAGAATAAGGCATTATTTCAATATGACAGGTCTTTTTATGCTTGGGCAGATTGCAGGAGTTAATATTCTTGCACTTGCTCTTATGTCGATACTTATGGTAATACTGGCAGGAAATACTATATCACCGACAGCTATTGAAGATTATTTTATGAATTCATCTCTCAATATGGGAATAACAGGTCTTTGTTATATGCTTGTAAACATTGCAATATACTTTATAGGCTGTAAGGTAACTGATATTGACAGGTCATCTCTCTATAAAACACAAAATCTTAAATTCTCAACAATGATGAGATATTCAGTAATAGCTGTGTTTTTGCAGATGTTTTCGGCATTACTTGCTAATTTTGCAGGAACTTTTATTGATTCGGTTTTCGGAACAGATATTTATTCAATGCTCAAAGATACTCCGATGTCCCAGAGTACTGAAAAGCTTGTTGTTACAGTGCTTTATACCTGTATAATAGCACCTGTTACAGAGGAACTTGTTGTAAGAGGTTTTGTTTTAAAAAATGCCTCAAGAGTAAGTCAGACCTTTGGAATATTTGTTTCGGCTGTGGTATTTGGTCTTATGCACGGAAATATTCCACAGTTTATACTTGCATTTATAGTAGGAATATTTTTAGCATATGTTACAATAAAGCATAATTCAATAGTACCTGCAATAATTCTCCATATGATAGTAAATACTACAAATATGATAATGACGCTTATTATGGAGTATAATGCAGACCTTGGAGAATTAATATATTCTGTATGGACAGTATTTTTCCTTGTAGTCGGAGTAGTACTTTTCATAACCTCAATAGCTTTAAAATGGGACAGACTTCCAGTAGTAACAAAAGCTCAGAAAAAAAGAAATATGCCTGTTCTTATGACCTCGTGGGGAATGATAACTATGTTTGCAGTTCATATTTTCCTTATGTTTTTTGTCTATATGTAAAGGGGGAGTAATTTGTGAAAGATAAGAAAAATGAAACCGAAGTTACTGTAAAGGTTAATTATCTTAATGTAATTCTTTTTGCAGTATTTTCAATAATGCTTATGTATGGTGCTGTATATTTCATATATAAGGGGCGTGAAGATGCCAATAAGAAAAATACAGAAGAAGCACTTGCAAATGCAGTATTACAGACTACGCCCGTAGTTACTACTACGGAGGAAACTACGACAGACCCATATTTATATGAATATCTTGATACTTTTGATTCAGCACAGGTTTCAGCTAAATCAGCAATTCTCTATGACAAGACAGCAAACAAGATACTTTTTGAAAAAAATCCCGATGACAGATGTTATCCTGCAAGTACTACAAAGCTTGTAACAGCAATAGTTGCACTTGAAAATGTAAGCCCTGAAACAGTATTTACAGTAGGTACTGAAATACAGCTTATCGGTGAAAATTCAAGTACTGCATATCTTGTTGAAGGTTCAACTCTTACACTTAATGACCTTATTTATGCAATGTTGCTCCCATCTGGAAATGATGCAGCATATACCGTTGCAGTAAATACTGCAAGAATTGTTTCAGATAATCCACAGATGACTGATGCAGAGGCTGTTTCATATTTCTGCGATATGATGAATAAATTCGCAGATGATATGGGAATGGAGGGAACTCATTTCGCAAATCCTGATGGCTGGTACAAGTATAACCATTATGTAACAGCAAAGGATATGCTTAAAATAGCAATAAAATCTATGGATTATATGCAGATAGAAACAGCGTCATCATCAAAATACTATGAAATAAAGGATTCAACTCTCGGAACTCTCTATACCTGGTATAATAACAATAAGTTTATTATAGAAGATTCTGAATTTTATTTTCCATATGCAACAGGTCTGAAAACAGGCTTTACAGATGAGGCAGGTTATTGCTATGTCGCATCAGCTACAAAAGACGGACAGGAAGTTATTGCCCTTATGTTCGGAAGTGCTACTCTTGAGGACAGATACCGTGACGCAAGAAATCTTTTCAATACTGTATTTGAACCAGGGGCATTGGTAACTGCACCTCCCGAAACATCGGCTGAAATTCAGTAAAAAAGTAACCAATTGGTTACAAAATTTATCTTTGTATGTACAATTGGTCTGAAACATAGTATAATAAATATTATCATTAAAGAAAATACAGAGGTATGAAATGTCAAGAAAAAAATATTTATTAAAATTTATATCAGCTGTACTTTCATTGTCGCTCACAGGAGCATCAATGTTAAACGTATCAGCTGTTGAGGAAACTGTTACTGAAATTATTGAAACTGATGAAACAGGAGAAGTTTCTGAAACTGAAAATCCTTTTCCAGTAGTTACAGTTTCTCCCGAATACGATAAAAGTGAAGGTCTTGAGGACGCAGAAGAATTGAAAACTTCTGAAAATGACATTACAAGACAGAGTACAATCGAACTTTCAGGAAGTATGGTAAGTTCAGCTGAAATTTTAAACGATAAGAACAGAGCAACAAAAATAAAATTTCAGCCGAATGAGGAAATTAAGGTAAGTAATAGCAAAACTCCTATTTCCTCTGTATATATAATGTGGGATTCTCCTGTGGGAGAATGGTCTATATCAGCAGGAGAAACATCTGTTCAGGGTGGTCAGTATGGATTTATTCACGAATATCAGAGTTTTGAAACTCCTGTAAATGAATTTACAATAAAGCTTCCCGATACATCTGCAACAGTATGTGATATATACACATTTTCAGAAGGTGAAGTTCCTGCGTGGGTACAGAGATGGAATCCTCCTTGTGAAGAACCAGACATACTGGTACTTCCTGCAAGAGGAAATAATGAAGTAGTCGATTTCGGAGGACTTCTTCCATACTACGCAGGAGAGAAAAAGGCAAAAGTACAGGTTGCCTATATGGTAAACCAGTGGCTTGAATATTACCGTCCACACGAAATATTAAATGCTTTGTGGGCTTGTGGGGTTACATATTATCCTGTATTCGGCGATTTTGCCGACTGTGAGGTGACTACCTATGAGGACGCTCAGATTGCATATAATCAAGATGAAGTAACAGAATACGTTACAGAGCTTTTAAGACGTTTTAAACCTAAGGTCGCTGTAGGACAGGATTTAAACGGCGAGGGTGGAAATGGAATAAGTATGATTTATGCAAAAGCCCTTGCAGAAGCTTGTCATATATCTGGTGACCAGTCCAAATATCCAGAGTCTGCCACACAGTATGGTGTATGGGACGTTCCTAAAACATATCTTCATTTGTATGGAAATATGAATGAAGTTATTGATGGTGGTGACCCATATGCAGTTATAGATGAAACAGGAGAAGTTTCACAGACTGATGTTCCTGAAGAAACTAAGGCTGAAATTCAGACAGATGAAAGTGGAAATGAAGTAAAGGATACAGGATATAATGGTGATGTTCAATATCTTACAAAACCATTGCTTTTCGATTGGAATATGGAGCTTGAAAGCTTTGATGGTAAAACAGCATATGAAGTTGCACAGGACGCTTTTGCAGTTCATAAATCACAGGCAAACTGGACATCTATGAAGGAAAATGGAGAAATAGCAACAGCTATATATGGTCTTTACAGGACTACAGGAGAATACGATAAGGCTGAAGAACCTGATTTGCTTGAGAGTATTGAAAAAGAAAATCAGATTATTGAAGAAGAAGTAGAAGTTGAACCGAATGCTCCCGAAGTAATGGAAAAGTACAAGGGAAAAAGAAGGTCATCACCTGCAATGCTTGTTTTTGCAGTAATAATGACAGCGTTGGCTGTAGGTTATACTGTATGGAAAAAGTTTATTGATAAAAAATAATCTTTTGAAATAAGGACGGATTAAAAAATCCGTCCTTTAGTTTAATATATTAAGTTGGTGAGAATTATGAAAAAATATATAGACAGCTATATTGCTGAAACTGAAAAATACATAGAAAATCCCAGTTCGGAAACCATTGAAAAGGTAAAAAAAGAACATCTTATACAGATACAGTTTATACAGCACGAAAGACTTATACACTGGCTTGTAACAATGCTTGTATGTATACTGCTTTTCATTACAGCTTCAGTACTTATGCTGAAACCAGAATGTTCTGTGGCACTTCCTCTTTTTATACTATTGCTTGGACTTGTAATCCCTTATATAGCATATTATTATTATATTGAAAATAAGACTCAATATCTTTACAAGTTATATAATAAGTTGTGTGAAAAAGAAGAAATTGTAAAAAAATATAAAGATAATTAACGTGAGTTCGACAGAAAAAAAGAAAAGAATATAGAAAAATCCACCTCAATTTGCTATAATGGTAATGGTCAAAAAACAATAAAGCAATTAGAAAGGTGGATTTTTATGGAACAGCAAATAGCTGTATTTTGTGA
>JAZKXQ010000433.1:0-4541 GCA_045611725.1 Oscillospiraceae bacterium | reverse complement strand
CCGCTTGGCCTCCGACTTCATAATCTTTAAAAAATTTCAAAATTTCACCTCCCTGTTAATTTGTTTTTATCAGTTTGGAATATAATCCGTCTATATTTTTTAATTCTTCGTGAGTACCACACTGTACTATTTCGCCCTTATTCATAACAATAATTCTATCGCAATCTCTTATTGCTGAAAGACGATGTGCAACCATTATACAAGTGCAACCTCTCCTACGAATATTATCAAGAACTGCTTTTTCTGTATTTGGGTCAAGTGCTGAAGTTGCCTCGTCCATAAATATTATAGAAGGATTTACTGCTAATGCTCTCGCTATTTCAATTCTCTGTCGCTGACCACCACTAAAATTTCTTCCCCCTGATGACATAAATTCCTCGAAGCCTGTGGCTCTTTTGGAAATATCATCATATATCACTGCATCTTTAGCTGCCTGAATGACATCTTTTTCAGATATAAGGCTATTCCACATTGTTATATTATCGTATATAGTACCTTCAAATATACTTGCTTCCTGTTCAACGCACGATATTGAATTCGATTTTGTAAATGCTGAAAGATTATTTATATCAGTATCATCAAAGAATACGTTTCCACTCCATAAAGCATTTACTCCATTAAGTATATTCATTATTGTACTTTTGCCACTTCCGGAACCACCTACTATTGCTATTCTTTCACCTGCTTTTATATCAAGATTAAAATCCTGTATAAACGGAGGGGCAAGAAGACTATACCCAAAAGTTGCATTTTGCATCTTTATATTTCCGTCAAGAAGTCTACATTCATAATCTGTCTGTTTATTTGAAAAATCATCAAAATCAGATACCGGCTTATATTTCATAACATCATTTATTCTATTCATATCAGCCTGTACATTTTTAATTTCCATACCCATCTGTGTAATTGAAGATACAGGTGCCATAAAGTTTCCAAGAAGTACCTGATATGCAACAAGACTTCCTATACTCATATTTCCGTCACCGTGCATTATCTGCATACTTCCTGCAATAATTACTATTATATTTGCTATTGCAGACATAAAATTAGGCAATGAAAAAAGCAACTGTTCACTTTTTCCTATATTCTGTTTATTAGTTATTTCCTTTGAATAATGACCTGCCCATTTTACAAAGAAATCAGACTCTCCACCAGTAGCTTTTATTGTTTCTATTGTATTAAGTCCGGATACTACTGTACTATAAAGTTTGCCGGAATCATTCATTGATTTATTTGTAAGTTCCTTTACCTTATCAGATGAATATACAAAACATATAACATTGACAAATGCAAGTATTATACTCACTACAGTCAATGAAAAGCTATACTGAAACATTATAATCATATAAAATATAAGCGTAAATATATTAATAGCATTTTCGGCAAGTTTGTCTGTAAGAAATGAAGCTACCTTTTCATTATCATTCATTCTTGATGTCAAATCACTTGATGACCTTTGCTGAAAAAATATATTAGGAAGTTTAAGAAGATGAAGAAAAAACTCTCCTGCACTTGCAACACACATCTTTGTTTTTAATTTTAAAAGATACTTTTTCTGAATTGTCATTAAAAATGCTTGTATTGCAACTGCTGAAGCCATTGCGATAAGCAGGGGTATAAGCCAGTTGCTTTTTCCTCCCATAAGAACATCATCAACAAATATCTCTGAAAATGCAGGAATTACAATTCCAGGGACAGTTAAAAAAATTCCATTCAGAAGAAGGAATAAAACTGCATTTCCTGAATTTTTAAGTTTATCGGAAATAAGACTTATTAACGATTCATTTTTGCCCTCTTTTTTAAAATCAGCCTTTGGTTCAAAGGTAAGGACTATTCCTGTAAAAGATTTGTCAAACTCTTCCATAGATACTCTGACGTGACCAACAGCAGGGTCATTCAGATAAACAGTATTTTTTTTAATTCCTTCCAGCACTACAAAATGATTAAAATTCCAGTGAATTATCATAGGTGGTTTCATATATTTAAGCTGTTCGGGTTCTTTTCTGAAAGCTTTTGCCTCAAGTCCAAGCCTTTCACCTGCTCTTATAATATTACTTGCCTTTACACCATCTCTTGAAACTCCACATTCAACACGCATACGTTCCAGAGGTATTATTTTCCCATAATACGCAAGTATCATTGCAAGACAAGCTGAACCACATTCAACCATTTCCATCTGTAATATTGAGGTAGTTTTTACACGCTTATAAATTTTCTCACTCATTTGAATTATCCCCACTTTCAAGGAGATTTTTTACAAAAGGAAATACTATTTCAATAGGTCTATTTGAATCTATCTCAATTCTTGAGGAGCATACAGTTCCAGGAGCAATTGTTGTTGGAGCTCCATTCTGTGTTGTCCATTTATATCCGCTTATTGTTTCACTGTCTTTAAGAAGTTCAATATGTATTTCTATCAGAGCCTCACCAGTTGATATATTATCAACCAGCAATTCATTATTAAGAACACTCAGCATACTTTCTTCACTTACTGCATACTCTGAAACAGATTTCACTAAACCTTGTATACAGCCATACTTTTCTTTATCAACTGTAGAAGGCATTACCTGAACTTCCATACCTTTTGTAATCTTTTTGCCATCTCCAACAGGAACATATACTATTACATCATTATTAAGAGAATTTTCAGTATTTCCTGAATCAATAGTCTGTACTATTATACTTGCAATAACATCTCCTACCTGAACATAATCTCCTGTTTCTTTATAAACCTCAAGCACTTTACTGTTAGCTGGTACAGTAATTGAGCTTTTATTTATCAAATCCTGCTGGAGTTCAGATATTTGCTGTTCATAATTAGACATCAGAACATTACACATATTTTTCATTTTATTAAGAAAAATATTTTTTTCTCTTGTTTCCTGTGCAGACTGATAATTTATTACATTATCTTCAAAAAGCATATACATATCATATGAAAGAAGTGACAAATCAGAATAATTACTGTTTTTAAAATTTTCCATTTCATTACAGTATGATTTATAAAGATTTATTTCTTCTGATATTTCTGTTTTGTCAATACGGGCTATAGTAGTATTTTTATTAAGTATATTTCCTGTTTCAATATTAATATCAGTAATCATTCCATCTTCCGTAGCTATAATATTTTCTATACCACTACCATACATTACTATACCACTTGCATCAACAAATGTGGAGATATTTCCTGTAAAACTCCACATAGCAGTAATTGCTATAAGTGCAATTGCTGAAATTAAAGCTGTCCAGCCACGCATAGAAACTATCTGGACATTTCTGTCCAATGCCTCAGGTGAAGACATACTGTCAACAACTGATTTTCTGAATATATTATTATTCATTATTATACTCACCTACCCTGCTATATTCTGAAATTAAATCTTCTGAATAATAATCATACCAGATTTCATCTACCTCATCATTTGTCAGACCAAGACTATATGTAAGATTACCCGTCTCATCAAAACTCTGGATAAAATTCATCTTATTCTTTATGCAATTATCTTTAAAATAAATACCTCCATCATAAATACTTCCTATATCTTCGGCAGTGTCAAGAAAATTCTTCAAATCTTCCCTGGTTCTTACTCCATTATAAGCTACAGCTTTGGCAATAATCATTATATTATCATAAATCTGAACATCGTCACAGCTTGGATATATCCCATATTTGTCCTGATATTCTTCATAGAAATTTTTCAATTCTTCATTATAATCATATTGCGACATTGAATATTGATATATTCCATCATAATAAGGGCAGGATTCTCTGCCATCTAAAATATATCCTTCATAATCAACAGAAATATATATCCTGCAATCTGGATTTATTTCCTTTGCTATTGGAATATAATACTGAACCAACTCAAAATCTCCCGTAAGAAATACAGTATCCATATCAAGTGCCTGCCATTTTTTTATACAATCTGGTATATCCTTGTATATATCGGGTGAACATACTTTATCTATTACTGTTGCCTGTTTATCTTCAGTAAGACTCTGTTCAAGTATTTTTGAAAATTCATTTCCATATTGAGTATCTGAATAAATTATAACAACATTGTTAATATCTTCTTCAATGTAAGCCAATGTTGTGAATAATCGTGAATTTGATACCATATCAGGAACAGTCTGATATATATATTCATCATCTGAAGATATAAGTTCCATAGAATCTATTGTTGGAACCATCAAAGGCATATTATTCTGTTCATATACATTTTTTAATGACAGACATAAATCAGTATACAAATGCCCCACAACACCTACCATATTTTTATCATTACAGAACCCCTGTGCTACATCAAGACCTTTAGTATAATCCTGTTCATCAACATTATAATTTAAATTAATTTTTACAGGCGAATCAATTTCTGCAATATCTTCAAGTGCCATATTATATGCATTAAGGTTTTCCTCATAAGGAGCTGAAAATCCTATTGACACTAAATTTTCATCAAATTCAATACTATTTTCATCTAAAGAACTCTGACAACCTATCATTGATATACTTAAAACAAAAACACAAAATAATTTAATAA
>JAZKXQ010000432.1:0-4819 GCA_045611725.1 Oscillospiraceae bacterium | reverse complement strand
GCAACTCCTTGGCTCACAGAACGACATGGCTACGATCCGACTTAGAATTTTTCCGACAGAATGGTATTCTTAACTGGTCTGACCATCAGTTTGAAACAGTACAAATGCTTCTTGAAAATTCATCAAACAAAATAACTTACAATGATGAATATGGATTTGTATTCAATATGGAATTAAGCGAAGGTACTAAAAATATTCTTGATTTGAAAAATGCTACAGTAAAAAATGTTACGCAGGAAGAAAAAGTAACTGTAAAAAATACATTCTATTATGAACTCGGACTCAGTAAAATGCAACGTCAGATATTCGGAATGCCCGAAGAAGGCGACTGCGAACTCAATACCGAACAGATGGACCATCTTGTAAGCGTTGCAGTCGTTCTCCTCGACAGAGAACAGCTTGACGGAATTATCGAAAAGATGAACGCAGGTGGTAAGGTAATGTACTACGGAGAATGTGAGGAGTATCCAGAAGGCGCTATTCAATTCAACTTTGAAGGTATGTCAGCAGAGGACGGCGAAAAGCTCGGACTTGAAGTGAGTACGGAAGAAACTACTGAAATGGTTGATGTAGTTACAGAAGAAGAAATTATCTATTATCCTATCACTATTGACGCTGATACAATGAAAACAATCGGTATGGCTGAAGAAGGCGATGTACTTTATATAACAGCATACGATGACAAGGGAAATATCGTTGAAAATTCAAATGGCGAAAAGCTTGACAGAATGATGTATTTCAGATACGATGAAGCAGTTATGAACAGATGGTTTGAAACTGACAAGAGAGAATTTGAACTTAATTAAATATATGTATTTTATCCTCCATAATGACAATAATCATTATGGAGGTGTTTTTTTATGATAAAAAGACTTTGTATATTAACTGTAATTTTCGGCTGGATAGTTTCAATACTCTGTATGCATATTTTTTCAGTAACCACTGGGAATGAATATAAAGAAACTGCTCTTAATCAGGGTTCATATACTCTTGATGTAGGCTCTGTAAATGCCAATATATACGATTGTAATATGAAGCCTTTGGTAAATTCAGAAAAAAAATATCTTTGTGCAGTAAATCCCAACCCCGAAGCCGTTAAAGAAATTCTTCCTCATATTGACAATACTGAGGAATTTTATTCTCAGATAAGCTATGGAAAACCTTTTATATGCAGAACTGATACAGATAATTTCTTATCTGAAAATATAACAGACTTTGAAATTCCTGCAAGATACAGTAAAAATCAGATTGCACAGCATACAATAGGATATACTTCAAACGGAAAGGGAGTATGTGGGATTGAATTATCATACGATACATTTTTAAGGTCGTTTAATTATAAAAACAGCGTAAAATATAAAGTTGATGGTATAGGAAATGTACTTGAGGGAATAAATAAAGAAATAACATATGCTGAAGAAATGAAAGCAGGAGTAGTAACAACTCTTGATTATGACATTCAGAAGATATGCGAAAAATCAGCAGAAAATCTTGAAAAAGGCTGTATAGTTGTAATGGATATAAAAACAGGAGATATAAAATCACTTGTAAGTGTTCCGTCATACAGTACAGAAAATCTTGAAAAAGCTATCAATGATGAAAATTTACCTCTTTTAAACCGTACATTATGTTCTTACAATGCAGGTTCGGTATTTAAATTATTAATATGCCAGACTGCTCTTGAAAATGGGATTTCAGATAACTTTACCTATCAATGCACAGGGAGTACAAATATAGGCAGTCAGCATTTCAAATGTCACGAAAAAGATGGTCACGGCTATCTTGATATGAAAACTGCTATAATAAATTCCTGCAACACATATTTTATAGAACTTGCAAAGAAAATACCTGCCGAAAAACTTCTTGAAACTGCTGAAAAAATGGGATTTGGAAATGAAATAAGACTTGCCGATGATATTTATGCATCAGAAGGAAATCTTCCAACGCTTAAAGAACTTGAAATACCAGCAGAAAAGGCTAATTTTTCATTTGGTCAGGGCAAATTGCTTGTAAATCCGATACAGATAACAAGAATGATATGTTCAATTGCAAACAAAGGACAAATGCCGTCAGTACAGCTTATAAAAGGGATAACATATAACGGAACTGATATTGAAACCCATAGTCAAAGCATACTTTCGAAAGTTATGAGCATTGAAACTGCTGAACTTTTAGGTGAATTTATGACATCTGCAATTTCTGAAAACGGTTATTCCAATGCATATTCAGAAAAGATAAAAATATCAGCAAAAACATCAACGGCACAGACAGGAATTTATAATGAAAACGGAAAAGAATTATGTCACGGCTGGGTAAGTGGTTATTTTCCGTCAGAAAATCCTCAGTATGCTATAACAGTATTCGCAGAAAACGGAGGATATGGGAATGAAAGTGCATCTCCGATTCTTAAAGATATAGCAGAAAAAATATCAGATTTATATAAAAAATAAAAACCATACAACAAACTGTATGGTTTTTGAAATTATACATCAGCAATCATAATATCCTTTATAGCAGCATTGGATATTACCATTCCTGCATTGTTTTTAATCTGTTTATATTTTCCGATAGGCAGATTATATCGCATAATTCTTACAGCGTCGGCATACTGAGGAGATGGCTTGATAATATCTGAAACATTTGAAGTAATATCCTTGTTAAGCACATCTATAATCATTTCACCTGCAGAACGGTTTTCAGACGATTTTATAATATTTTCATCTGAACCTATAATCTGGGCAATTCCCTTGTTAAGAAGGTCAAGAGCCATACGCCTTGTAGCCCTGTTAACAATCGCCTGACAGCTTATCTGCATAAGAACACCAAGAGATGAAAACTTTTTAATCTGTTCAACAGTATATGTATCCAGATATTTTTCTATACAGGCAACAACAGGATATATATTTTTGGATATAATAATCTTCTGAACACCTGTAAAAATCTCCTCGGAATACCCTTCCATCGGGAGAGACATCATAATATATTTTGTATCTGCAATACAAAGCCTGTGAATATCAGCAATATTTACAATATCATTATCAAAAACTACTTCTGAACCGAGCAGAATTTTAGGATAATTTTTACCTTTAAGCTTTTCATCAAGAATATCAAAAGCTTTCTGTCTGTTCGCAATATACTCGTCAATATTATCAGAAGATGTAAATTTTGTAGTTGAAACAACTGTTTTTATTTTTGCAGACTGGAGAATTTTAAGTATTTCTTCAGCTCTGCTGACAAATTCATCTTCATTATCATAATTTGCCAGAATTTTTGAATTAAAATCTATATAACCGTTCATAGTACACTACTTTCCATTTCTCCGAATTTTTAAAAAAAGTCCAATAAAATTAATTTAATATAGTATTATTGTACAATGTTTTTTTGTTTTTGTCAATAGCTTATAGCAAAAATACGATATTAATTAAAAAATATGTAAAAAATATATAAAAAATGCTTTTAAAATCCATAGAAAAATTTTTTAAAAAACTCTTGACATATATATTTTTTTATGATATAATACAGAGGCTGTGTGATGCAGTGTAAATCGTATTCTAAAGACAGTCGGTGGTTTATCCGTAAGTCCGACCGAGGAATGTTCATTGTCTTAATCAATATTGACTTTGTATCCTTTCTCGATATTCGTGAAAGGTTTTTTTATGTTTTTAGTACGATGAAACTTTTTATCGGAGGTGAAATTAAAATGCCAAGTGAAAAGGTTTTGGAAGCTAAAAAAGCTAAAGTTGAACAGCTTACTGAACTTATTAAAGGTTCGTGTGCAGGTGTTATCGTTGACTACAGAGGTATCACTGTTGAAGAAGATACAAAGCTCAGAAAGGAACTTCGTGAAGCAAACGTTCACTACTCAGTAGAAAAGAACTCAATGCTCCGTTTTGCTCTTAAAAACGCAGGTATCGAAGGTCTTGAAGATGTTCTCGAAGGAACAACAGCTATTGCTCTTTCAACTGATGACCAGACTGCTCCTGCAAGAATCCTTGGTAAATTCGCAGAGGCTAACGAAAACAAATTCAACCTCAAGGCTGGATTTATCGATGGTGAAATCTATGACCAGGCTGGTGTTACAGCACTTTCAAAGATTCCTTCAAAGGATGTGCTTCTTTCACAGCTCGTTGGTTCACTTCAGGGACCTATGCAGAAACTCGCAGCTATTATCAAGGCTGTTGCAGACAGCAAATCAGAAGACGCTGCTTAATTGCAGCATAATAGACAGGCTTATTGCAGCCTGAAAAATTTTAAATTATTGAAATTATAAAGGAGAATAATAATCATGGCTTCAGAAAAGATTTTAAAATTTGTTGAAGACGTAAAAGCTCTCTCAGTTCTCGAACTCGCTGAACTCGTTGAGGCTATTCAGGAAGAATTTGGCGTAACTGCAGCAGTAGCAGCAGCTCCAGCAGTTGGCGGTGCAGTAGCAGCAGCTGAAAAGACAGAATTTGACGTTATTATGACTTCATTCGGCGAAAGCAAAATGAACGTTATCAAGGTTGTTAAGGACGTTATGGGTCTTGGTCTTAAGGAATCTAAGGAATTCGTTGAAGGTCTTCCAAAGCCAGTTAAGGAAGGCGTTTCTAAGGCTGATGCTGAAGAAATCAAGACTAAGCTCGAAGCAGCTGGTGCTACAATCGAAATCAAGTAATTTTTTGATTAATTACTTAAATAATTATAACCTGAGAAGATTTTTTCTTCTCAGGTTTTTGTTTTATATGCTGTTTTTATTCACCAAAAACTTTAAGATAAATTTCCTTAATCTCTTTCATAAGAGGATAACGAGGATTTGCACCTGTACACTGGTCATCAAATG
>JAZKXQ010000431.1:0-10826 GCA_045611725.1 Oscillospiraceae bacterium | reverse complement strand
CCTCAAGCTTTGTGAGAACAGGTTCTGTTTCAGCATCTTTTTTTCTGATAAAAACATCTATCATTTCTTCATAAGCCGTTTTGTTGGCAGGGTCAATTGAAATTGCTGAAAGACAATAAAGAAGTTTTTCCTCATCTGTTGATGCAAACTGGATTTTTTCGACTTCGGAATTATAGTCAGCAACGATTGAATCTTCATATTTATTGTATGAAGCTACTGAAGTTATTCCGCAGGTTATACTTAGTAATAAAGCGGCGGCGAATGCTCCAAGCCTCATTTTGCTTTTTTTTAAATTTTTTACATCGCTGTCCTTATAATGCTCAAGGTCATACATAAGTTCAGCACAAGACTGGTATCTTTCTGAAGGGTCTTCCTTTGTACACTTTATGATAATTTTTTCAAGACCTGTGGAAAGATTTGAATTCCATTCTGTTATAGGTTTAAGAACATACGGAGGTTCGTTAGGGTGCTTATTTGTAAGAAGATGATAAAGCGTAACTCCGAGATTATAAATATCGGTACGTTCATCAGTCTGATGATGCTTATTTCCTCTGTACTGTTCAGGTGCCGCATAACCCTTTGTACCAAGACAGGTTGTATCCTCGGTACTTTCTATTTTAAATTCTCTTGCAGTACCAAAATCTATAACAGTAATATTTCCGTCAGGCTTTAGCATAACATTTGCAGGTTTCATATCTCTGTAGATGATAGGTGGATTTTGTGAATGGAGATACTGCAAAACATCACAAATCTGCATACCCCATCTTACAACACTTTCCTGAGATTGAGCACCTTCGCTTTTAAGTATTTTCTGGAGCGACTTTCCCTGTATGTAATCCATAACAATAAGGAATGAGTCATCTCTGTCAATAACGTCAATTATACTTGGAAGGTTAGGGTGATTAAGCTTTTTAAGCATATCAATTTCAACGATAAGATTTTGTCTTACAACGTCAAGTTTTTTATCACCTGTTTTTCTTACTTCCTTAATTGCCCACTGTTTATTTGCACGACGGTTCATAGCAAGATATACTACACTCATACCGCCCTTGTCTATTACTGAAATTACTTCATAAATTCCGTTTATAAGTTCACCGGTCTGAAGCATTTTTTAGTTTCCCTCCTTAGCTAACGACTTTTACAAGCAGAGCCGTTATATTATCAGCTTCCATGCGTATTTTATTAAGCTCAATAAGATTTCTTATACGTCTTTTCATATCCAAACCATCTCCGACAGAACGTGGACGAAATTCATTGAGAATTTCCTGTGGTGTTACAAGATGTCTGAATCCATCGGAACAAACCATAAAAGATGTCTCACTTTCAAATTCTCCTGTAAAGAAATCGGGAACTACGGAAGCAGTAACTCCGATACACTGAAGAAGAATATTTCTCTGAGGGCTTACAAGAGCCTCCTCTGGAGTCATTCTTCCCATAGCAACTTCTCTTGCAACGAAAGTCTGGTCATTTGTAATCTGCATAAGTGAATCTGTAATTTTATACGCTCTTGTATCGCCTATATTCATAACTATGTAATGATTATCCCACGCCATAAGAGCAGTAATTGTAGTACCAAGACGCACCCCGTGGTCAATACCATATTGTCTTAGCTTTTCATTCTGATTATTTACTATTGAAAGCCATTCTGATTTTACGAGTTCATCTGAAATAGATTTATGTTGTTTTATCAGTTCAGGTAATCTTTTTTCAAACCATTTTGAAAAAGCTCTTACAACAACAGCACTGGCAAGTTCACCTTTTGAAAGACCTCCCATACCATCACATATAACAGAAAGAAGAATCTGACCATTATTTGTATCTGCAATTTTCAATGTCAGACTATCCTGATTTGTAGATTTTCTTATCCCTATATCAGTATCAGCAGCTGCTATAAAATTCATTTTTTTCTCCTTAATCTTTAAAATTACCAATATTTTCAATAAAGGTATTATACACTATTCTAATTATAACGCAAAAACTTAAAAATTGCAATATTGATATAATAATTTCGGATATGTTGACAGTATTTTATTAATATTTTTTACATTTTAGGATTCAAACAATACAAAAAATTCCATATAAAAAAGACTTTTTTTGTATTTTTCCATATAGATTATAAATTTTGATATTTTTTGGAAAAAAATTTAAAAAAACTATTGATTTTTTAAAAACTATATGCTAAAATATGGTAGTAATAAATTATATCCAGGAGGTATAACAATGATTAGCAAAATTAAAGTTCTTATTGGTGATGACAGCGTTGAGTACGGAATAGCCTGTGCCAGCAGTCTGAGAGGGAAAGGACTTTATGTTGTCACCCGCCCGAAAAATGGTAATGTTATTCTTGAAGCAATTCGCAATGACGCTCCTGATGTCGTCGTAATCGATGCCATACTCCCTCACATCGATGCAATTGAAATAATAAAAAGAGTTTCAGCGTCAAATTGCAGAAAACCTGTTTTCATAATAACATCAATGTATGACAATGCTTTTATCGAAAAACAGGTTATGCAGAATGGTGCTTCATATTTTATGCTCAGACCATTTGATATTGAAACCCTTGGCGACCGCATTATGTCACTTACACAGGAAGACAATGCAAAAGACAACAGAAATGGAAAAATTATCAATGCCTCCGATGAACAGGATATGGAAATCGTTGTCACAGATGTAATCCATCAGCTTGGAGTTCCTGCACATATCAAAGGCTACCACTACTTAAGAGAAGCTATTCTCTCATCTCTTGATGACCCTGAACTTCTTGAAAGCGTTACAAAAGCTCTCTATCCAGGAGTTGCTCAGAAATTCCAGACAACATCTTCAAGAGTTGAAAGAGCTATCCGTCACGCTATTGAAATTGCTTGGGACAGAGGAAACCTTGATACTCTCAATGCCTTTTTCGGCTACACTGTAAATACCTGCAAGGGTAAACCCACAAATTCAGAGTTTATCGCACTTATTACTGATAAAATCAGGCTCAAATATAAATCTGTACTTAAAGCTTAAAAAAAGCTTGTAAATCAAGTCTTTTTGTGGTATTATTATCATATTGTTAATACAGAAAGGATTTGATTTTTTATGCAGTTTAAAGAATTTGACCCAATGACTGCCGATATTAATCCCTTTAAGCTTATCGGCAAGGACTGGACTCTTATTACCTCTGGCGATGAAAATTCATACAACACTATGACAGCATCCTGGGGTGGTATGGGTGTAATGTGGGGTAAAAACGTCATTGAATGTGTAGTAAGACATTCAAGACATACTTTCGAATTTATGGAAAACAATGAATTTTTCACACTTTCATTTTTTGGCGAGGAATACCGTGACGCTTTGACATTCTGCGGAACACACTCCGGAAAGGATTGCAACAAAGCTGAAGAAACGGGTCTTGTTCCTTGGTTTACTGACTCAACAACAGCTTTTGAACAGGCTGATATTGTATTTGTCTGCAAAAAGCTCTATTCTCAGGATTTGGACACAGACTTATTCACCGACAAATCGTGCCTTAAATGGTATGAAAAGGACGGTATTCACAAGGCATTCGTAGGCGAAATCGTAAAAGCCTATAAAAAACAGTAATTACTTAAATTTTCTTATATTATATTTTTATGGACTGATATTTCAGTCCGTATTTTTTATCAAAATAAACAAATGGCAGGAAGTTAATCCTGCCATATCATTTATTTGCTGTTTTCAATAGGAACTATTGCAAGAGTTTTTCCTAAAGGTGCTAAAACTTTAAGAATTGTACCAAGCTGTGGACTTGTATAACCTTTTTCCATTCTTGCAATAATAGGCTGTTTAACGCCACTTAATTCTTCAAGTTTTTTCTGGCTTATACCCTTTTCCTGTCTTGCTTTTATAAGTTCTCCTATGAGAGCAACCCTCATATTACTTTCTGCTATTTCTTCAGGTGTAAATATTTCTTTTTCAAATTCTTCCCAACTCATACCAATAGCAGAATTATTTTTATCAATATTATTCATACTTAACTCCCCCTTTCGATTAAAAACAGCATATTATTCGATAAATTTTGAAGATTTCAAAGGGGAAAACCTCTCGTGCAGGTTTTCCCCTCTTTTCAGCCATTCGGCTGAAAATTCACCCCTTTCGAGCGTTTGAACGCTGTTTCTATTCACTTCGTGAATAGTCAGGGCTTTGCCCCGACACCCCACAAGCTTTTGAAAAAGCTTGACCAAAACTTTTATTTTGGACTTTAACCATTTTTTATCATAACTCGCAAGAAGACCCCCACCTCTAAGCAAAGCGAAGGTGGGAGATGAATTGAGAAAATAGAAAATATGTGGTATAATGAATATCAAGGTGGTGAAAACAATGTCAAATAAAGCATATAAATTCAGAATATATCCGAATGAAGAACAAAAAATCTTGTTTGCTCAGACTTTTGGCTGTGTAAGACTTGTATATAATTACTATCTTGAAAAGAAAATAGAATTATATAAAAACGATAAACAAACAATGTCATATACGAAATGCACAAATGATATGACATTGTTAAAGCATAAATCAGAGTATAGTTTTTTGTCAGATGTTGACAGCATAGCTTTACAACAATCATTAAGACACCTTGATACAGCTTTTCAGAATTTTTTCAGTCAACCTAAAATGGGATTTCCAAAATTCAAGAGTAAGCATAGAAATAAAAAAAGTTATACAACAGTTTGTATTAACAATAATATTTCTGTTGAAAATGGATTTTTGAAATTACCAAAAACAGGTTTGGTTAAGATGAATCAACACAGAAGAATACCATCTGATTACATAATAAAATCAGTAACAATAAGCCAGACACCAAGTGGAAAATATTATGCAAGTATTCTTTGTGAGTATGAAAATCAAGTACAGGAAAAAGAAATTTTGAATAAATTTTTGGGATTGGATTTTTCTATGAAGGAACTTTACAGGGATAGTAATGGGAATGAACCTTGTTATCCTAAATATTACAGAAAAGCTGAAAAACGTCTGAAATGTGAACAAAGGAAACTCTCCCTTATGGAAAAAGGTTCATCAAACAGATACAAACAGAGAATAAAAGTTGCAAAATTGCACGAAAAAGTAGCAAATCAGAGAAAAGATTTCCTGCATAAACAATCAAGACAGATAGCCAATGCCTATGATTGTGTATGTATTGAAAACCTTGATATGAAATCAATGTCACAATGTTTGAAATTCGGGAAATCAGTTTCAGATAATAGCTGGGGAATGTTCACAGTGTTTTTGAAATACAAACTTGAAGAAATGGGAAAAAGACTTGTAAAGATAGATAAGTTTTTTGCAAGTTCTCAGTTTTGCAATGTATGTGGATATAAAAATACAGAAACCAAAAATCTGTCAGTAAGGGAATGGGATTGTCCTTCTTGTAACACACATCACGACAGAGATATAAATGCAGCTATAAACATAAAAAATGAAGGTATGCGAATAGTTTTTGCATAACTTGAAAATATAAAACCGTGGGACACACGGGGTTAGCTCGTTTATGCTTAGTACATTGGTACTATCGAGCGAGAAGAAGCCCCCACCTCTACAGGTGGGGGAGAATGTCACTTCATCAATCTTACATTAATTTATTAACAAACGAAAAATCTATATTTCCACTGTTTACATCAGCTCTTACACAGCATATTCTTACTCTGTCGCCTGTTGTGAAAACATTTCCCGATACACTATCTTTAAGACTTAAAAGTCCGTCATATTCAAAATTTGCATCAGGCATTGAATTTACGTGAACAAGCCCCTCTACAGTATTACTTAATTCAACATAAAAGCCAAATTCCGTGACACTTGTTATAATTCCGTCAAATTCCTCTCCTGTTTTGGATTGCATATACTCTGCCTTATAACAGTCCTCACATTCACGCTCAATCGTCATAGCCTTTACTTCTGCATTGGTAGAACGTTCTGACGCATTCACTGTAAATGATTCATAGCGTTTTTTAAGCCATTCCTCATCTTTTCCACTTATAAGGTCACTTAATATGCGATGTATTGCCAAATCGGGATAACGTCTTATAGGAGATGTGAAATGTGTATAGTCATCAAGGGCAAGTCCGAAATGTCCAAGAGGCTTATTCATATACTTAGCCTTTGCCATTGAACGCAGAACCATCATATTGACTACAGGATATGCTGAACTGTCCTTTGAATTTTTAAGAATTTCAGAAAGATGAACAGGCTTTGGATTTGAAAACTGAGGACAGGCAACCTTCATTCTTTCAAGTACTGTTTTTAAATTTTCAATTCTTGTTTCGTCAGGGCTTTCGTGAACTCGATATACAAAAGGAATACCCTTTTCACCTGCAAGACGAGCAGCGGATTCATTGGCAAGGAGCATAAATTCCTCTATAATAATTTCACTTGCTCCCCTTGTTCTTGGAAGTATATCACAGCAAAAACCATTTTCATCAATAATAATCTTACTTTCAGATGTTTCAATCTGAGGAGCTCCTCTTTTATCCTTATTTTCAGTAAGTATATCTGCAAGTTCTTTCATAATAAAAATACTGTCAAAAACTTCTGAATATTTATTTTTTATATCCTCTGAAGCTGTTCCGTCAAGAATTTTATTTATTTCTGAATAAACACCTTTTACTCTTGAACGGATAATGCTCTTTTTGAATTTATATTCTTTAAGCTTTCCAGCTTCATCAAGCTTCATAATTGCTGAAAATGTCAGTCTGTCCTCATCGGGATTAAGTGAGCATATGCCGTTTGAAAGGGATTTCGGAAGCATTGGAATAACCTTGTCAGCATAATAAATACTTGTGCCACGGTTAAGAGCCTCTTTATCAATATCCCTGTTGCCCTTTACATAATGGGAAACGTCAGCAATATGAACTCCGAGCATATAGCCATCTTTTAATTTATGAACTGAAACAGCGTCATCAAGGTCTTTTGATTCTGCACTGTCTATTGTGAATATAATTTCATCTCTTAAATCAAGACGACCTTTTATTTCATCTGTACTTATTCCGCTTTCAGCTATTTTATCAGCTTCCTTAACTACATTTTCAGGAAATTCCTTTTCAACTCCATAAACTGCAAGAACTGATTCAGCACAGCTTGAAGCTTTTTCGGAACTTCCGAAGTTAAGAACAGCTTTTGCAATATGTTCTGAATGTCTTGAACCTCTTTTAATTATTTCAGCAATAAGCTTGTCACCAGCTTTAAATACTGCATCTCCGCCTTTTACAAGCTTTATATGGTTATTACTCATTGTATCGGGGCGAAGATACATAGTGCCATCATATTCAACAGCCATTCCTGAAATTCTTTGTGTATTCTGTTTAAGAACTGAAACTACTTCACCCTCGGGAGAACCTGTTCTTGATGGAATAAGCCTTACAAGAACATCATCTTCGGGCATAGAACCCATAAGATATTTACCAGGGATAAATATTTCAGATTCATCATCATTTCTCTTTGCAAATCCGAAAGTTTTATTTATTCTTGCAATTTTACAGGGGATATATCCTAAAGAGGCACTTATAACAAAACCTCTTTTTCTCTCAAAAATCATACCCGATTCAATAAGCTCAGTTACAGCATCAATAAATTCCCTGTTATTACCTTTCTTTGAACGACATTTCTTAGCGAGTTCCTTAAAAGACATAGGTTTTTTTCCCGATTTGTTAAGAAATACAAGTATTTTATTTTTATATGATTTTACACTATTTTTTTCACTCATAAAAAATTTTCACTCCTTTTATAAATACAAAAAGGTATGACAGTTAATAATAAAAACTGCCATACCTTTATAATCTGCGGATTTTATATCCGTTATTCTGACATTTTAGAAATAATAGAAGGAACAACTGTAGAAGCAAGAGTAATAAGGAAGAGAATTATTGCAAAGAATTTTGTAGCCTTGCAAAGCATAGCTTCTTTTGTACGTCCTGAATTTTTTCCGTAAAATGAATCATTTGAAGAACCTGTGATGGCAGATGTCATACCGTCCTGTGATTTTGTATCCTGCATCATACAGAGAATAATTACTACAAGACACGATATGATAAGAAGAATACCGAAAACTATTTCAACAGCACTCATTTTTTGTTTTACCTCCCTCAATAATCAACAATGTAAATACCTATCTTTTAGTATATCATAACACAATTAGAAAATCAAGTACTTTTTTCAAAAGAAATATTTTAGAAAAAATAGTACTTTTTTTTACAATATAGGCTATACAAAAGCGATTGTTTATGGTACAATATATTGTATGAAAAAGGAGTTGATATGTTTTTATGGAAACAAAGGATTTATTGGTATCTGCTGAAAATGTAAAATCAATGGGTAGAAATATTTTCAAAGATAATGTTCTTTATATGATACAATCAGCGTCGTATATTGAATTTAATTACGTTTGCCGTTCTCTTTATGTGGATATTTCTGCTTTTATGGAGGGAAATTCAAGAATAGCAATATTTATGAATGATATTCTTGTAAACGATTTAATAATAAAATCCTCTGATAAAAGTACATTGATAAAAATATTTGATTCTGAAACATTAAGATATGGTACTGTAAAAATAATGAAATTAAGCGAGGCACTGAAATCATCTGTTATCAGAATAAACAGGATTAGTGTTGACAGCGAAGGAAGAATTTATCCTGCTGACGATAAAAAAGTCAAGGTTGAATTTATCGGTGACTCGATAACCTGTGGATACGGAGTTGAAGATAGAAATCCTGAAAATAGGTATTCATTAACAACACAGAATGCACTTCTTGCATATCCTTATCTTACATCAAAGGAAATAAATGCTGATTTTCAAGTTGTGGCGTATAGTGGCTACGGCATTATGACAGGATATGGAAGGCCTGAAAAATGCATTACAGAAACAGTACCTTTTTATTATGATAAAACTGCGAAACTTTCTGATGGAACAGTTTTTGAAAGCTGGGATTTCAACAAATTTTCTCCCGATATAATAGTAATAAATCTCGGTACAAATGATTGTGGATATTGTTCTGACGAACAGAAAATGACTGAATTTTATAATGCATACATAGAATTTTTGAAAACTGTACGCAGAATTAATCCAGACTCTGAAATACTCTGCATAATAGGAATAATGAAAACAGAACTTGCTGAAACAATACAAAATGCAGTATGGAATTATAGCTATGACTATAAAGATGAGAAAATACATTTTTCAATATTTAAAACTATGAAAAAAGAAGACGGCTATGGAGCAAATTACCACCCATCAATTATTACCCAGCAAAAATCAGCAAAGGAACTTGTAAGAGTTATGAGAAAATACTATGATGAAATTTACAAACTTTCATAAAGTCGGAAGTTTAGACTCCATTTCTCCTATTCAGAATTTAATTCAAATTTACTTTAAACACGCTTTCGAGCCGGTAAATTATAAATTTTATTTACCTTAAACAAACTGTTCCGCCGTCACTTAATCTTAAATTTTCAATCAAACTCTAAATAGGCGAATTAGAGGTCGGCACTGCCGACGGGTTGCAGGGGAGGCACTCCCCTGCCTCATAATCGTTTTTATTAAAAAACACAGGGATAGAAAATCCCTGTGTTTTTTTGTTTAAAGAGTATATCCTTCAGCTCTTAGTTTATCTATAACATCTCCGAGTATATTACAGTTTGTTTCCGATACTGAATGAAGAAGTATTATTTCTCCACCGTGTGCAGAAGATATTATTTTCTGTTTTGCAGTTTCACATTCTGGCTGGTCATCTGTTTTCCAGTCAACATATGCAAAACTCCACATAAGCGTTTTATATCCCATATCTTTTGTAATTTTTAACGATTCTTCCGAAAATTCTCCACAAGGAGGTCTTAAATACTGCATTTCATATCCATATTTATCAAGCACCAGTTGATGCAGTGTACTTATTTCTTCAATAATTTCCTGTTGGGATATTTCAGACATTTTAAGATGTTTCATACCGTGATTTCCAATACAATGCCCTTCTTTAATCATTCTTTCAACAAGTGCTGTTTCTTTTTCTGCATAATCTCCTGTAAGAAAAAATATCGCCTTTACATTTTTTTCTTTAAGAGTATCAAGAATTTTTGTAGTATATCCATTTTCATAACCTTGGTCAAAAGTTAGTATAATTTGTTTTTCATCTTGTGAGAGTGCATATGCGTCATATTGCTGATACTGTGAATTGAAATCAACAGCTCCCGTAGGACGATTTTTTTCATCAAATTGAGTTCCTTGACCATATCCCTGTGCAGAAGCATTAGCAAATGGGAATGATGAAATTATTGCAAGAGCTGAAATAAAAGATAAAATTTTCTTCATTTTTTACAATCCCTCTTTTTTATTTATGGGGAACAGGAGTTCCATCTCCTGTACAACTATTATAACTCATAAGGAAGATAATAAACAATGAAAATAAAACCATAAAATTTTCATACAAAAAAACAGAATACTGTTTACAAGTATTCTGTCTTTTCTCTTGATTTATTAATAATTTTTATGAACTTTTAATTTTTACCTTCAATATACGATTTTACAAGCGTCTGTAAAAGGTCGTCACGGTCAATACGACGAATCAGACTTCTGGCATTGTTATATGTCGTTATGTATGTCGGGTCTTCTGAAAGAATATATCCTACTATCTGATTTATAGGGTTATAACCTTTCTGAATAAGGGCATCATAAATGATATTCAGAGTTTTTCTGAGTTCCATATCCTTATCATCATTTACTTTAAAAGTCATAGTCTTATCGTTCATATTTATCAACTCCTTGTACAATTATATTATAACCTATTTTTAAAAAATAAACAAGAGATTTTAAAAAAAATATACTTTTTGT
>JAZKXQ010000430.1:0-4624 GCA_045611725.1 Oscillospiraceae bacterium | reverse complement strand
CCCCTTTTATTAATCTGGGAAATAATATAGAGTATTCTCTTTGCAAGTTCTGAATTTTCGCCTTTGAGTTCCTTAACAAGAGCATTAGGATAATCGTAAATGTTAACATTTCTCTGGAATTTAAGATTTTTACCATCGCTTTCACCTGATACAAACTTTTCAAGGTCTGCTGAAGTCTGTAAATTATGGGATTTTTTAAAGCTATCCCAAAAGTCATAAATTTTGTCCTCTGTCATTTTTTAACCTCCCTGAATTTATAAATTATAGATTAAGTATAGCATATTTTTAATATAAAAGCAACAAAAAAACACAGCCTAAGCTGTGTTTTTTTATATAGATAAAATAATATGTAATTGTAAATATTATTCTTTTACACCACCGAGAGCAACGCCTTCGATAATAAACTTGGAAAGGATAAGGTATACAACTACGAGTGGAATGATTGAAATAGCGATACCACAGTAGATAATACCATAGTCTGTAGCAAGTCTGTCAGAGCTAAGGCTCTTAATCATCATAGGAAGTGTTTTCTTTTCTTCTGAAACAATCATCATACTTGGTGTGAAGTAGTTGTTCCAGTTCTGGATAAATGCGAAGATAGCCTGTACAGCGATAGCTGGTTTCATCATTGGAATACCAATCTGAAGGAATGTTCTGAACTCGCTGCAACCGTCAATTCTGGCAGCCTCAACAATGTCGAGTGGGAATGAAGATTTAAGATACTGTCTCATAAAGAATACTACGGCAGGAGCTGCAATAGCTGGAAGAATAAGAGGCAAAAGTGTATCATAAAGATTAACCTTAATCATAAACTTCATAAAACCAACACCAGAAACCTGTGCAGGAATCATAAGTACTGCGAGAATGAATGTATAAGCACCATCTCTGATTTTGAAATCATAAACTGTAAGACCATAAGCTGTAAGAGCTGAGAAGAATACTGAAAGAACTGTAGCACAAGCTGAAATGATAAAGCTGTTTTTAAAACCGATGAAAGGCTTAAATACGTCCTTATCCATCAATGCATTATAGTTTTCAAGGAAGTGTGTACTTGGAAGAAGGGAAACGCCTGTAGAAATCTGCATATGAGTTCTTGTAGCGTTACAAACAAGTATCCATATAGGAAGAATACTAATTATAGTAAGGATAATACAAACAATCATAATACCGATTGACTGAGCTCTGAGTTTAGCATTATAATTGTCTTTACCACCGTAAGTTGACTTCATACTCATATTTCAAATCCTCCCAAGCCATTGTTTTTCTGCTTAGCCTGTTTTTTCATTTTCTTAAGCTGCTGTTTCTTCTTAGCTGCATCTACGTCACGATTCATATAGAATGTAATTGAACCAAGAAGACTTGTAATAACGAAGAGTATGAGTGAAGCGGCACCTGAATAACCATACTGCTTGAGAGTACCAACATAACGCTCATAGATAAAGATAGCGATTGTCTTTGTGTTCGGGTCATAAGCTGTACCTGCATTGTAGAGCAATGGAATATCGAACATCTGAAGACCACCAATCATTGATGTAATCAATGTATAAACAAGGATTGGCTTAAGTGATGGAACAGTAATCTTAGTGAATACCTGCCACGAGTTAGCACCATCAATATTTGCAGCTTCAAAAAGTGAAGGATTAATACCCATAATACCTGACATAAGAAGAATCATAGTATTTCCGTACCACATCCACGCCTGAATGAATGATACCATACCTCTTTTTATGCCACCGTCTGTAGTAAACTTGATAGCTTCATCAATGATACCCATACTCATAAGAGTACCATTTACAGGAGCTTCTTTTGATTCACCAAAAAGTGAAAGGAAGAGAACTGCAACAGATGATGCAGTAATGATGTTAGGCATATACATAACAACCTTGAAGAATCCCTTACCCTTGATTTTAAGCTTTGAATCTGTAAACCATACAGCAAGAAGCAAAGAAAGGGCAATCTGTGGAAGGAAGTTTGCAAGCCAGATTTTAAGAGTATTTACTATTGAATCAACAAATCCCTCGTGAAGAGCCTTTGTAGTACGATTTGTTGATGTAAAAAGAAGGTCATTAAAGTTCTGGATACCAACGAATGTATCCACACCGCTGACTTCCTTTGTAGTACTGATTGCAAAAGTATAAATCAGTGGATAGAGCTGAAAAATAGCATATGTAAGGAAGAACGGCACTATAAACATATAGCCGTATTTAGCGTAACTGATAGTACGAATGTTACGCTGTGCTGCTGAAGACGGCATAATTATTCACTCTCCTCAAATAAAGTAATTTTAATAATCATCAAATATTCATATACAGGGATAAGCTACAGGATGACAGTATCATCCCGTAGCACCCATTTTATTTATATATTTATTATTTTATCCAAGGATTATTCCCAAGTAAGGTCAGTAATCTTAGCAGCAACTGCGTCCTTGAATGCTTCGATTGTTTCGTTTACATCAGCGTAGTCGCCCTTGTTGTAAGCGTCATAAGCTGTTGTGAATGCCTGCTTGATGTCGCCATCATACTTTGTGAGCTTACCAGCGAGGTCAATCTTGTCAGCAGCTTCCATAAATACTGCGAACTGGTCCTGACCACCGAGGTTTGCATTGCTGTTCTTTTCTGAATCAACGATACCCTGCATAACCTTCTTGTTGTTTACGAAGTCACTTGAAGCGAGAGCATAAGCTTCCATTGAAGCTTCATCAACAGTGAAGTATCTGATGATGTCAGCAACTATATCTGCATTGTCACAAGTTGGTGAAACTGTGAGCCAAGTACCACCCCAGTAGTAGTCTGTAGGACCTGTAACCATTGCCCACTTACCGTATGTTGCACCGCCTTCACCGCCAGCAGCTGATTCGAGGATTGTAGGACCAACGCCCCAAGTTGATACGAAGTAACCCATTGTTTCGTCTGTCTGACCCTTAGCAAGCCAGCTACCGTCAGATGACCACTGTGTAATACCTGGGCAAACGTATCCCTTTTCGTACATTGTATGAGCCATTTCAACGAAGTTTGTTACATCTTCGTCAACAACGAGCTTGTTGTCAACAACCCAAGCTGTATTTCTGTTAGCTGAGAATACCTGCCATACACCACCGAGTGAAGTTGTAAGAGCAGTCTTCTTGTCGCCTGACTTAGTCATAACTTCTTCAGCAGTAGCCATAAATGTATCCCAGTCTTTAACCTTTTCCTGCATCTGTTCTGGAGTTTCTACACCGAGATATTCCTTAGCAAGGTCTGTTCTGTATGCAAAACCACCAGGAGCACACTGCCAAGAGATACCCTTGAGAACACCAGCTTCGTTAGTACCGATATCCTTTGTGTACTGGTACTGGTTGCTGAGTTCTGATTCAACGATACCTACATCTGCAAGAGCAGCAGACTTTTCATCGTTGTTGAGGTAGTTAAGAGCCCAGTCAGCTTCTACACAGTAGAGGTCGAGGTCTTTCTTTGAATCAAAGTACTGGTCATAGTACTGTGAAGCTTCGCCACCGCCTACACCGTGAGCAACTATGTTAAGAGTAACGCCGTCCTTTGTGAATGTACCATCGCCATTGTCAGTCCAGCCCTTATCCTTACAGTAGTAGTTCTTAACCATATCTGGGAATTCTGTATTCCAAGACATAATTGTAAGAGTTTCGCCACCTGTAGGGAGCTTAACTTCGCCACCAGCTGCAGCGTCATCGCCACCTTCTTCAGCCTTTGATTCTTCTGCATCGTCAGCCTTTGATTCTTCATCTGCTTTAGACTCATCAGCCTTTGATTCCTCTGCCTTTGATTCCTGAGCAGCAGTTGTTGTTGCTGGTGCTTCAGGTTCTTCCTTACCACTACAACCTACGAATGCTGTTGCTGCAAGAGCAAGAGTTGAAATAAGAGCTAATGTTCTTTTTAAACTGTTCATTTTAAAAAATCCTCCTTAAATAAATATATTATATTAATTTAATATAATAAGCATTAATTGTTAATAGTCGGTATTCCGACATTATATCCGACCATAAAACTACTTTTTACGACATTTTTTCTGTAAACGAAGTCCTGTCAGTTTTTTTAGTCGTACCAAATCCCAAAGCACAATAAAATTTGCTTACTGACATAAAACGATTTTTCGGGAAAGTCATTAAGCAATTGAACTCTGCTTTTAATCCAAAGAAACGGTTTCGTTTTTCCAATTGTTAACAACGCACAATCGTACCGTATTTCCTCGGTACATTAAATATACAATGTTAGAGCCGAAAAGTCAATATTTATAATCAATCTTTAATTATTTTTGTGGTCACTACACAAATCAGTCTCGATTTTTTTGTTAATTTTGCCGAATAATAATATGAAATTTTTATAAAGTTGACAAATCGGTAAAAATGTGTTTTTATATCAGAAAATTCTGTTTTTCACATATTGCATAAATTTTTAGGATATGCCTTTTCTCCAGGAATCCTTGATTTTATCCATTTTGATGTTATATCTTTTCTTGTAGCACAATATCCTACTGGCAGGTCGCATAGTTTTTCAACAGATTTATCAATATTGCATATCTCCTCTATACTGATTATTACAGCGTCCTCATCTTTGTGAGTTTCTCCACAAAGAAATTCCCAGCTGTTATCATCAAAATGATGTGTAAC
>JAZKXQ010000429.1:0-6128 GCA_045611725.1 Oscillospiraceae bacterium | reverse complement strand
TAAATCTTGAAGGAGGCTGAGTAAAATGCTGATTTCCTTCAATTGATTTTACTTTTATAATATCTCCTACTTCGATAGGAGGAAGAACCTTGTTATCTTCTTCATCAAAATTATTTTCCTTTGTTTCCTCATAAAGAACAGTAAAGCCATCAAATTTAACAGCATATCCAGATGATTTGAAAAGACAATTTCCAGCCTCAATATCAGCTGAAACTGTATCGTGAAGAGCATTTGCCATCTGACTTGCAATAAATCTTTCCCATATAAGCTTATAGAGTTTATACTGGTCTGTTGTAAGGTCAGCCTTTACTCTGTCTGGAGTAAGTTCGGGCATTGATGGTCTGATAGCTTCGTGAGCGTCCTGAGCATTTTTCTTGCTTTTGAATACTCTTGGAGAATCGGGAAGATAATTTTTACCATATGTTTTTTCTATAAAATCTGACGCTGCATTTCTTGCCTCATCAGAAATTCTAAGGCTGTCTGTTCTCATATATGTTATAAGACCTACAAAACCTATACCGCTTATTTCAAGACCTTCATAAAGCTCCTGAGCAGCCTTCATAGTTCTTCTTGACTGAAAGCCCATTTTTCTTGACGCTTCCTGCTGGAGAGTTGATGTAATAAAAGGAGGTGCCGGTGTTTTCTTTGTTACACGTTTTTTAACATTAACAACTTTAAATTCAACATCTTTAAGACTTTCAAGAACAGCGTCGGTCTGTTCCTTGTTTTCAAGTTCAGCCTTTTTACCATCTATCATAGCAAGTTTAGAGGAAAAAATCTTTCTGCTTGAAGGTGCTGAAACTTTAGCATCAATTGTCCAGTATTCCTGAGCAGTAAAGCTTTTTATTTCCTTTTCTCTGTCAACAATAAGCCTTACTGAAACGGATTGTACACGACCTGCTGAAAGACCTTTTCTTATTTTTCTCCAAAGGAAAGGGCTTAACTGGTATCCTACAATTCTGTCGAGAATACGTCTTGCCTGTTGAGCATTTACAAGGTCTATATCTATTTTATGAGGATTGCTCATACCCTGCTGAACACCTGCTTTTGTAATTTCATTGAAAGCAACCCTGTTATTATCATCTATATCAAGATTAAGTATATTTGCTATATGCCACGATATAGCCTCACCCTCACGGTCAGGGTCAGTTGCAAGATATATTTTATCGCATTTCTTAGCGTATTTTTTAAGTTCCTTGATAACATCTTCCTTGCCTTTCATATCAACATACTGTGGCTCAAAATTATTATCAAAATCTATACTCATTTTTGATTTCTGCAAATCTCTTACGTGCCCCATTGAAGCTATTACTTCATATCCTTCACCAAGATACTTCTTTATAGTTTTCGCCTTTGCAGGAGATTCCACTATAACTAAATCTGCCATTGTTTTCTCCTTAAATCTGTATTATTTTTTATATAAGCTTATACGCCTTTCCGGGAAGACATTCAACAATGCCGTCCATTTCCATTTCTGTAAGAATTATATAAAGAGAGGAAATTTCCTTTCCCGAAAGAACTGACAGTTCATCAATATATTTGATTCCGTCTTTAAGTATTTTTACTATTTCAAGCTGTTCATCATTAAGACAGCTATAATCTTTATTTTCAGATAATTTATCTTTATCTGATTTTTCAGGTATTTCCTGTTTTTTATCTTTTTTGATATTAGGGATTATTTTCATCTCTGCCTTTTCGGATAATTTTTCTAAAGGAGCATAATAATCCGTATTATCATTAATTGAAGATAGTTTATGTGTAAAAGCAGTATAATATTCACGTACTATATCAAGATGACTGAATACAGGGATTGCACCATCTCTCAGATATTTAATGACTCCCGAATAACGATTATCAAAAATATCCGCAGGAGGTATGCAGAATAAATCCCTGCCCTGTTCAAGAGCATATTCAGCAGTTATCAGAGAACCACTTGTCAAAGATGCTTCAATAATAAGAGTACCTATACCCATAGCTGAAAGTATTCTGTTTCTTTTTGGAAAATTAGATGGGATAGGTTTAGTACCAGGAAGAAATTCCGTAAGCATAAGACCTCTTTTCTGCATAACAGATTTACTTTTTGCATTTTCTTTAGGATAATCAACATCTATTCCACACCCAAGCACAGCAATTGTTCTGCCTTTACCTATAATAGCACTGCGATGTGAAACGGAATCTATTCCAAGAGCAAAACCACTTACAATAACTACCCCTATTTTAGCCAGTTCAAAACATATTTTTTCAGCAACTTTTACGCTGTATGCCGATGGTTCACGAGTACCTACTACTGTTATACATAAATCGTTAACAACTGAAATATCTCCCTTTGCAAAAAGCACAAGAGGAGGATTTACTATATTTTCAAGCTGTTTTGGATAATTTTCATCATAATAACTGATTACCTTTATATCTCTTTTAAGACAATTCTCCATAACAATTTTACATTGTTCCATATGTGTTGTCCTTATTGCCTCAAGCTCCTTTGGTTTAAGAAAACCGGGAGGATTGTTTTTAAGTTCTTCAAAAGCTTTTTCCGGATTTCCGAAATGCTCTATCATCTGCCATATTTTAGGATTTCCTGTACCAAAAACCATAACAAGCCAAAGACAGTAATCAGTAGTATTCATAATTCACCTCAGTTTCTCAAAGCAGTCATTTCCCACATTATTATACCAGCAGCCATACCAGCATTCATTGAATCGATATTTCCATTCATTTTTATAGTTAATGGAATATCGCACTGCGAAACTATTTTTCCAGGTATACCATTTCCCTCATTTCCGATAATAACAGCACAGCCGTCTGAAAAATCACATTCAGTAAGAGATGTTGCATTATCAGAAACTACTGCAGGATAAATTTTGATACTGTTTGCTTTAAAAGTATGCAATATATTTGCAATATCAAGACCGTGCCATATATTAAGTCTGAAAACAGAACCCATAGTGGAACGTATAGTTTTCGGGCTAAATACATCACAGGATTCCGAAAGAATAACTCCGTCAATTCCCATAGCATCAGCAGTTCTGATAATAGTACCTATATTTCCTGGATTCTGAAGCTGATAAAGAATGATATATTTTCCATTTTTTCTTATAGCCGAATTTAAATCAGTCTGAAAAGGGATACGGCATATAGCAAATATTCCCTGAGTATTTTCAGTATCTGAAATTCTGTTGCCAAGCTCATTTGAAATAATAATCGGTTTTACTCCCCTCAAATCAGCCTGTGACAGCAGAGCAGAATATTTTTCCACATTCTGTTCTGTAACCATAAGGGAATGTATCTCAATATTTTCTGAAACAGCGTCCTGAATTATACGCATACCCTCAGCGACAAAAAGACCTGACTGCATACGCTCCTTTTTACTTTCAGCGAGTTTTCTGTATAATTTAACAAGCTGATTACTTTTTGAAGTAATTATTTCCAAGACTTTTTTCACCTCGCATAACATAAGAAAAACACACTCTTTTACTTATTGAAAAGAGCGTGTTTATTAACTGATTAAAGAGCTGCTTTAGCCTTTTCAACGATTGCTGTAAAACCTGCAGGGTCATTGATAGCAATTTCAGAGAGCATCTTTCTGTTAAGAGTGATGTCTGCCTTTTTAAGACCATTCATAAATGTTGAATAGTTCATACCATTCATCTTTGCAGCAGCAGAAATTCTTGTAATCCAGAGCTGTCTGAAGTTACGCTTTCTCTGTTTTCTGCCTATATAAGCATAGTTGCCTGATTTCATAACAGCCTGTTTAGCCATTTTGAAATGTTTACTCTTAGCACCCCAGTAACCCTTAGCGAGTTTCAGAGTTTTATTTCTTCTCTTACGAGTCATCATTGCACCTTTAACACGTGCCATAATTTCTACCTCCGTATATTATTCTTATTCATAGATTATAACAAATCTGATTTATCTGAAAGATAATTTCTTTCAGAACAGCTTACATATATGGAACGAGTTCCTTGATTGTAGCAGTATTTGCTGCTGAAGCAACACCAGCGTTTCTTGCAATTCTTTTACGCTTTGTAGCCTTCTGAGTAAGTCTGTGTCTTTTATTTGTATGCTGATATTTAACCTTGCCGTTTTTAGTTACTTTAAAACGCTTTTTAGCGCCTGAATGAGTTTTAACCTTAACCTTCTTTGCCATTTTGGAAGTCCTCCTTAAAAAATATTTTACTTTGATGATTTAGGAGAAACAAACATTACAAGACTGCGTCCCTCCATTTTAGCCGGTTTTTCGACAACGCCGAATTCACTGCAGGCTTCCTTGAATCTGTCCATAAGCTCCATACCGAGTTCAGGGTGAGCGATAGCACGTCTGCGGAATCTTACAGAAACCTTGAGTTTGTCACCTGACTTAAGAAATTTAGCAGCCTGATTTACTTTAGTTTCAAAGTCGTGTGTATCGATGGTTGAAAACATACGAATTTCCTTTACATCAACAACCTTCTGATTTTTTCTGGCTTCTTTTTCACGCTTTGTCTGTTCAAAGCAATATTTTCCATAGTCCATAATACGACAAACAGGCGGTGTTGCCTGAGGAGCAATCTTGACGAGGTCAAGATTCTTTTCAAATGCGATTTTCTGAGCTTCCTTGGCAGAAAGAATGCCAAGCTGATTTCCGTCAACGTCGATTACACGCAGTTCCTTATCTCTGATATCTTCGTTGATTTGCAGTTCCTTGTTGCTAATAACCAGCACCTCCAAAGCTAATTGATTTACGAAATAAAAAAATGAGTACAGACATAGAACCAGCACTCATACTAAAGATGTACATAAATAAATATACATTAAGTATTGACCGTATCAGTAAATAAAGAGCCGTACGGTGAGAACTGATAATGTTCTGCTTTATTTTACCTTGATTATTATATATCATCTTAAAAGCAATGTCAAGGATAAAAATATTTGTTAACAATTTTTTTACATTTCAAGTTTTCCTGTATATTCATTACAGTTATAAACCTTTTCAAATTCAGCTTTTGAGATAATTTCAGCAAAAAATTCATCGTCCTGATTTATTTCTTCAACTGTCGGTATAGGTGCTTCAGTTACAAATTCAAAATCATCATAAATAACAGGAATTGCTTTTCTGTCTGAAAAAACTTCTGTCATTCTTGTAGCATATCTTTCATTTTCCAAATCGACTTCATAAAACAGTATTACAGGAGTTTCATCATCAATATATCTCCAGTACCATCTTATATATTCAAATTTATTCATTTTATTGTCACCTTTTAGAATAGCCCGAGAATTTTCATTCTCAGGCTATATCACTTCGTGAATCGTCAGGGCTTCGCCCCGACACCCCACAAGCTTTTGAAAAAGCTTGACCAAAACTTTTATTTTTATTATTTTATTTTTCTCAATAAATCAATTTTATTTAAGCAAGAGTTACTTTATGATAAACCTTTTTACCTTTTCTTATGATTACTTCTCCGTCAATCTTAATCTGTGCCTTTGTATCAGTAATCTTTTCATCATTTACTGAAATACCGCCCTGCTGTACAAGACGTCTTGCCTCACTAATTGAAGGAGCAAGTTTTGTTTTTACAAGCAGTCCGAGAATACCATATGCATCGTCTGTAAGTTCATCTGCCGAAACTTCTGTTGATGGCATATTTGCGTCAGTTCCTGAACCTCCGAATACATTCTTTGCAGAATCCTGAACCTTTTTAGCTTCTTCTTCGCCGTGAACCATCTTTGTAACTTCAAAAGCAAGGAGTTCCTTAGCCTTGTTGAGTTCAGCACCTTCCATAGTTCTTTCCATTTCTTCAATTTCTTCAATCGGGATAAATGTAAGAAGTTTAAGGCAGTTGATAACATCAGCGTCACTTACATTTCTCCAGTACTGGTAGAAATCATATGGTGAGCATTTTTCAGGGTCAAGCCATAAAGCACCCTTTTCAGTCTTGCCCATCTTCTTACCTTCCTTAGTAGTAAGGAGAGTAAATGTCATACCATAAGCTTCCTTACCCTCAATACGTCTTACAAGGTCAACACCTCCGAGCATATTGCTCCACTGGTCATTTCCTCCGAGTTCCATTTTAGCACCTTTAGTTCTGTAGAGGTGGAGGAAGTCATAACTCTGCATAAGCATATAATTAAATTCAAGGAATGAAAGTCCC
>JAZKXQ010000428.1:0-2120 GCA_045611725.1 Oscillospiraceae bacterium | reverse complement strand
ACCTTGTTGTAGGTATGACAGGTGACGGCGTTAACGACTCTCCTGCCCTCAAGAAAGCCGATGTTGGTTTTGCTATGGGTGGAGGTACAGAAGTTGCTAAGGAAGCCAGTGACATTGTTATCCTTGATGATAACTTTAGCTCAATCGACAAGGCTATCCTTTACGGACGTACAATCTTTAACAGCATAAGAAAGTTTATCATATTCCAGCTTACTATTAACGTAGCTGCCGTACTCGTTTCATTCATATGCCCTCTTATCGGCATTAATGACCCTCTCACAGTTATTCAGATTCTCTGGGTAAACCTCGTTATGGACACTCTCGCTGCTCTTGCATTCGGTGGTGAACCAGCTCTCAGAAGATTTATGTCAGAAAAACCAAAAAGACGTGATGAACCAATCGTTAACAAGTATATGTGGAGCAGTATCATAACAGGTGCTGCGTGGATGTCAATCATTGGTATGCTCCTTCTTACATTCGTACCACTCCAGAAAATCTTTGTTGAAGGCTTTGATTATGGCAATGCATTATTCCATCTGCCTGACCTTAACAGTGAAGTATTCCTTGAACTCGGTACAGCATACTTTGCATTCTTCATCTTCTCTGCTGTATTCAATGCATTCAATGCAAGAACTGAAAAGATAAATATTTTTGACAATATCAACGGAAACAAGGGCTTCCTTAAAGTTCTTGGACTTATCGCAGTAATTCAGATTATTATGACATATCTCGGTGGTTCAATCCTCCGTTGTCACGGTCTTGATGTAATTGAATGGGTTGTTATATTTGTTATGGCAATTTCAATTATCCCTGTTGACCTTATCAGAAAAGCTGCTTTTCCAAATAAAAAATAATTATTCTGACACAAAATACAGAATATATTGACACAATTTATTTTTTGTTGTATAATATGACGTGGAGATATGTAAAACTCTACGTCATATTTTTACAGATTTTATTCATTTTTTAATATTTTGGCTTATGTGCTGTAATATAATTATAAGCATTTATAAAATAAAAGGAGGTACTTTATAAAATGATTAATCTTCAGAAAGGTCAGAAAATTGACCTCACAAAAGGCAATGCCTCATTAAAAAAAGTAATTGTAGGTCTTGGCTGGGACGCTGCTGAAAAAAGAGGCTTTTTCAGTCGTTCTCAGACAATCGATTGCGATGCTGTCGCACTTCTTCTCCGTTCAGAAAACAAACTCGTTTCAAAGAATGATGTTATCTTTTACAATAACCTTAAACACGGAAGTGGTTGTGTAATTCATCAGGGAGATAATCTCACAGGTGAAGGCGATGGAGATGACGAACAGATAATGGTTTTCCTTCAGGATTTGCCATCTGTTTATGAAAGAATTGTTTTTGCTGTTACTATTTATCAGGCAAAAACTAAAAGTCAGCATTTTGGTATGATAAAAAATGCATATATCAGAATAATGAATGCTGATAACAATCAGGAAATATGCAGATACAATCTTACAGACGATTATAATGGAAGAACTGCTATGGTTTTCGGCGAACTTTATCGTCATAACGGCGAATGGAAATTCAGTGCAGTCGGCGAAGGCACTTCCGATGACGGAGTTACACAGCTTGTTAACAGATACATATAAAAGGACTTTTTAATATTACAGGAGGTTTTATTATGGCAGTAAATTTATCAAAAGGACAGAGAGTAAGTCTTGAAAAAAGTATGACAAAGGCTCTTATAGGTCTTGGCTGGGATATAAATAAATATGATGGTGGATTCGATTTTGACCTTGATGCTGCTGCTTTTCTCCTCGGAGCAAATGGAAAAGTAAACAGAGATGAAGATTTTATATTCTATAACAACCTTGCAAGTAGAAATGAGGCTGTAGTTCATACAGGAGATAATCTCACAGGTGAAGGCGATGGAGATGACGAGGTTATACTTATCGACTTTACAAAAATGCCTGAAGATATTGAAAAAATCGCTATTACTGTAACTATTCACGATGCCGTGAGCAGACGTCAGAATTTCGGTCAGGTTTCAAATGCATATGTAAGAGTTGCAAAAATGCTTAATGATAATGATATGATAGGTGAAAATGCTATCAGATTTGACCTTGTTGAAGATTTTTCTATTGAAACTGC
>JAZKXQ010000427.1:0-2856 GCA_045611725.1 Oscillospiraceae bacterium | reverse complement strand
ATGTTGATTTTTTTACTCCAAACAATTCTTTATATTCATTATCTTTTAATTTTGCTATTCTTTTTTCATTGTCCATTTTTATCACCCAATATATTTTATCATATTAATATGATTTTTTCAAGGTTATTAAACAGGTCTATTTAATAATTATTATATCACATAAAATATTACTTGTCAATTTATGCGTTGAAAGGTACCAAATATGCAAGAAAAGAAAGTTTATATAAAAGTTTTTAGTCAAACTTTTTTATTCATCAAATTACCATTTTTTTAGATTATCAAAGTAATCAGTAAGATATTCAAAATACATAGTTGCTTCCTTATGCTCAAAAGCTTCATTGTGAAGTTGTATTATAATGTCACGTTTGCATTTTGGGTGAGATATTGGAATTAATTTCATACTGTTTTCGTCAGGATTTTCCCAAGTATATTCAGGCCAGAAGCCTATTCCTATATTAGCACTTATAAGGTTTTTTACAGCAGAAGTACTGTCGCTTTCAAATATGACATCAGGTTTAAAACCTGCACACATACAGAATTTATCGCATATTGAACGCAGACTTTTTGAACCTGCAAGAGCTATGAATTTATTGTCAGCCGTTTCTTCAAGCATAATGCTTTTATATTCTGAATATTCTGAATTTTTGGGAACTGCAAGAAATATCTGTTCTGAGAATATATAAAATCTGTCCTTTGAATTATTGGGAGAATGAAAAAAATCTTCTGTAAATATTGTTATATCAGCATTTTTTTCCTCGTTATGCTGAACTATATGAAATCTTATATCATTATGCTCTTTCTGAAACTGAATAATTGTATCAGTAATAAGATTTGAGGCTGAAAGTACATTTATTTTCAGAAGTTTTTTTCTTTCTCCTGAAATAATCTGTAATTCCTCGGGAATTTCATTGAGAATTTTAAGTACAGGCTGGATTTTTTTCTGAAGATATTTTCCATATTCCGTAAGAATGATATTTCTTCCACTTGATTTGAAAAGCTTAACTCCAAGTTCTTTTTCAAGCCTGTGAATTGTCTGTGTAAGTGCAGGTTGTGCTATATGAAGCTGTTCAGCCGTTTTAGTAACGTGTTGAGTTTTAGCAAGTGCATAAAAATATTTTAACTGCAGTATTTCCATATAAAAAACTCCTTTTTTATCATATATAACTTTAAAGTTATGAATATATATATAATTATATATTAGACATTTTTAATTGTCAATGATATAATATTAATAACGGGATAGTGCACACCTGTTTTAAGTAAGTATGATTAAATATCAAAGGAGAAATTTTTTTATGAGTTCATTGCTTGAAACTGTTATGCTTGTATGTTTTGGTCTTTCGTGGCCTATAAATGTAATGAAGGCTATAAAAGCTCGTACTGCCAAAAATATGAGTCTTCCTTTCATACTTCTGATTATTTCAGGATATGTTGCAGGAATAACTGCAAAAATTATGTCAAATCAGCTTAATTATGTACTTATAGTTTATTTTATAAATCTTGCAATAGTTACTGTAAATCTTGCAGTATATTTCAGAAACAAACATCTTGATGAAAGTGTATCAGCTGTTCATATTTAAATATATAATAAAAATTGGTCAGACTTATAAAAAGTCTGACCGATTATTTTTATACGATTCCGAAAACTGATGAGAAGAATATAGCAAGCATACAAACAGGAGCAACATATTTTATCATTACACGGAAAAGTTTTTTTGATTTAAATTCTGCATTAAGTTCAACTTCATCTTCAATATATTCAGGCTTTGCAACATATCCTATAAGAATACAAGTAAATAATGCTACTATAGGCATTATTATGTTATTGCTGAGGAAATCAAAGAAATCAAGGAACTGTTTTCCGAATATAGTTACATCTGACCAAGTGCTATAGCCGAGAACTGAAAGCATACCAACAGCAAAGGCAAATATTACAATTAAAATACATATTGTAATTCTTTTCATTTTTGTCTTTTCACTGATAATTGAAACAATTGTTTCCATAAGTGAAATTGAAGATGTAAGGGCAGCTACTGAAACAAGAATAAAGAATATTACACCTATTATATTTCCTCCTGCCATTGAATTGAATACATTAGGCAAAGTAATAAACATAAGGCTTGGCCCTGTGCTGAGTGCTGACTGGTCACCGCCTGAAAAGGCAAATACGGCAGGGATAATCATAAGACCTGCAAGAAAAGCTACTAATGTGTCAAATACTTCAATTTGTCTTACAGAAGTTTCAAGATTATCTTCCTTACGCATATATGAACCATAAGTAACCATAATTCCCATAGCAAGTGACATTGAATAGAAAAGCTGTCCCATAGCGGCAATAACTGTTTTTATTGAAAAGTTGCTGAAATCAGGTTTAACATAATATACAAGACCTTCCATTGCCCCATCAAGAGTTAGTGAATAAATAGAAATTGCAATTGAAATTACAATAAGTATTGGCATAAGCAATTTACTTACATTTTCAATACCTTTTTCAACTCCGAGCATTACTATTACAGCATTCAGTATCATATATATTGCAAAGAACAAGGTTGGTTGCATAGGACTTCCTATAAAGTCATTGAAAAACTGTCCGCTATCGGAAATGGTTGCCGCTTCCCCTGTTATGTAGATAACAAGATATTTCAGAACCCAGCCACCTATAACACAGTAATACGGGAATATTATAATAGGAACTGATGCCGCAAGCCACCCAAGAGGAGCAAATTTTTTGTTAATTTGTGTATATGCTCCGATAACGCTTTTTCCTGTTTTACGACCTATTGATATTTCTGTTATCATAAGGGCAAAACCAAATGTTACTGTAAGTATAATATATACCAGTAAAAAAATTCCTCC
>JAZKXQ010000426.1:0-3144 GCA_045611725.1 Oscillospiraceae bacterium | reverse complement strand
ATGCTTTTATTAATAATTCTCTTGTTTCTCTATGTAACATTTTATTCACCTCTTACTTTATATTATATCTTAATTATGCTTTTGTCAATCTTTTGCTTTGTTTTTGTGGATTGCTATAATTCTGAATCAGCTCCCAATTCTTCTTGACCACTAAGACCAGTGATATAAAGCAATTGATTTTTACTTTCAAGTTCTTCTCTAACTATTCCTAAATCAAAGCACATATAACTACTTAAATCTTCTTCGACTGTAATCAATGCATAATCAAGAGATACATTGTGCCCATTATCTACATATTCTTTTGGAATGTGACAAGTTTTAGCATAACAGGTTGAATTTTCAGTACCATCTGAGTTGTAGAGCGTAATTTGTAATTTTTTAGCACCACCAACACAATGTGCAGAAGTGAGTATAGTATGTTTGCCAACAACAAAACCAGTAGAATATGTACTTAACTTTACTACACCGCTTTTAGTATAATCAGGTTCTCTATTATCTATACCAATAATTCCACGAGCAGAAGCAGAAGTAGTAGATATATTTGAAACAGGTTCAATATTATAATCATCTATCTTCACACCTGTCTGTGCATTATACACATAATACATTTTTGTTGATTGTGCTGGTAATGTATTGCTTGAAGTTACAGTAAAAGTAGCACCATTTTTATTACCAACTACAATATCTAATATATCGTCTGCATCATTGATGTCAATAATTCCATTTTCATCAACATCAAGCCTTTCAGCAGTAAAAGCATCTCCTGCTCCATATCTGCCTCTCAAAAACTGCTGTAAGATTAAAGTGTCTTGTGCCGTAACAGTACCATCACCGTCAACATCACCCTCAAGATATGTAACAGCACTTGCACTTACAGGCAAAGCACACATACACATTGCCACAACCGAAATTGATGAAATCACTCTTTTTAAAATCCTGTTCATTTTTAATTCCTCCCTGTGTTAATTTTTTAAGAAGGTTTTTCCTTCTGTCTTTATAATATCACATTTTAATATCATTGTCAATAATCACATAGGAAAATATCACTAAAAATTAAAAAGAAAGTTTGTTGAAAATGACTAAAGATTTTATACACATCACCTCTCACTAAATTTATTTGTTTTGTTATCTCTTTCTACTATATTAACCTCGCAAGTTGCAAAAAGGTTGCAAAAATTTTAAAAAAATTTTTTAAAAAATAAGAGAATGTAAAAATTTATACATTCTCTTACTGCTGTATTTATTTTTTATTGTTTTTTAAAAGCTTAAATCCTATAAAACATAATACAGCTCCTGCAACTCCAAACAATATAATTCCAAGCGGAGTATCAATATTTTCTACAGCTTTTATTATATTGTTTTCAGGATATTGCATACAGATTACAGAAAATCCATTGTTCATAAGATGTATTATCATTGATGCGAAAATACTTGAACTTCTGTATACTGCGAATACAAGAACCATTCCTATTAATGCTGTAACTGTTGACTGAACTAAATTCATATGATATATACCAAATACCAGAGAAACTGCAATCATTGCATATAAAGGCTTCATTTTATCCTTTACTGATGCATAGAAATATCCTCTGAAAAGAATTTCCTCACAGATTGCAGGTAAAACTGCTATAACAAGAAAAACAATCGGGAAACCCGCACTTTCATTAAGCATTTCCATTGAAGAATTAAGCTGTTCTGCACTGTCTTTCATTATCAGTGAAAGTAATGCACTTACTACAAGATTAAGGCATATCATACCAACACCTGTAATAACAGTGCCTGTAATCTGCAATGGCGATATTTTTTTGAATGAAAAAGTTTCCTTTATATCATATTTAAGATATATTGCAATTCCTATGCATATTACTGCAAAGAATATCTGAGGAAGTGCCACAGAAAGAAGTATATTTTTTGTCACAACTGACATACTTATAAAGAACATTGCTATCATTGAAATAAGAAGAATTATTACTGCCTCTGAAATTTCAGGCTTTCCTCCTGCTTTTATGTTCGCACGTCTTTCAAAAAGCTTTATTTCGCTTCCACTTTCACTGAACATTATATTTTCTGAATTATATATCCTGCTCAAAATCATTATTGAAATCATTGCATAGAGGATATTTGAAATAAGTACAAGGAATATTAATATAGCATCATATTCAAATGCAAGTAATTTTTTAATCACAAGACATATATTAAGGACTGGTACAAGCGATGTTGTTACATTAAGTTCTATTGATGGAATTATTGCTCCATAACCTATAAACATAACTATAAGAGAAAGTGGCGTCATATAATTCTGAGCTTCCTTGAAACTTTTCGCCATTGAACATATTCCCATTGTCAATGCACTCACAAATAACGCAAATACTATAACACAAAGGAACATTATAGCAAGTGCAGGTATAAATGATGATATGCTGAAAGAAACATCTGTTCCTGCTGAAAGAATACTTGTATACATAAAGGCTGTGACTATTCCCATTGACAATATATTTACAAATGCTGAAAATACTGCAATAGTAGAAACTGCCATAAATTTTGAAACAAACAACTCCTGATTTGTAACAGGCAGAGTAAGTATTGTTTCAAGCGTTCCTCTTTCCTTTTCACCTGCTGTAATATCAGTTGCAGGATATGTAGCACTCATTACTATTATAGTAACAAGCATCATAGGGAGCATCGCTCCGAGTATATTTCCTATTGACTGTTCAGAAGACGCTTTATCCATATATTCAACATCTACAGGATATAATATATCATCTGGGTCAAGACCTTCTGCTTCAATTTTTTCATATCTTATATCATTTCTGTATTCAAGGAGAATTTCTTCAAGCATTGATGAAACATTCGCAGAATCAGTGATTGATGAATAATATACTATATTATATACAGATTTTCCACTATCATCTGTATTTGATGTTATATATGCATCTATTTCCTTATTCTCAAGGGCAATATCGCAATCCTTTACATCAACAATTTCAAATGAATAGTCATATTCATCATCTTGATTATTCATTATGGCTTTTATTTCTTCCCTGTCATCGCCCTCAAAGTCAAGTACTACTTTATAGGTATTTTCCTGTGCGTCCTGCATAACAGATGACGCTATCTGAGCACCAAAAAGAAATATTGCAGGAT
>JAZKXQ010000425.1:0-1291 GCA_045611725.1 Oscillospiraceae bacterium | reverse complement strand
TTTAAATGAAGTTTTTGATATTTGTAAAATAGAGTGTGTAAGTAAAAAATTACACACTTTATTTATAATTTGATATTTCTTTTTGGTTTTGCTGTTATATATTGCAATAAGTATTGTTATGGTATATAATAATAGTATAAATAATCAAGCGTCAGGGGGAATTATTATGAAAGAAGAATTTTATGAAAATGAACTTGACTCAATGTGTGGAGTTTCTGATGAAGAAATGACATATCGTTTTCGTGAAGCAATAAGAATTGAAAATGAAATAAAAAAGGTAAAAGGTCTTCCGATTGCAAAATATGATGCAAACACAAAAATTTCATATATAGAATATCCTGATGGGAGAATAGAATATGCAGAAGAAGCCTGAAATTATTGTTTTTGCCGGACCTAATGGTAGTGGTAAAAGTACTGTTACAAAAATGGCAAATATAATTGAACCATATGTAAATGCTGATGATATAAAAAGAGTTAATAACTGTACTGATATGGAAGCTGCCATTACAGCTGATAAAATGAGAAATGATTTGATTGATAAATCAATAAGCTTTACTTTTGAAACAGTTCTTTCAACGGATAGAAATATCAGGCTTTTAAGACGTGCCAAAGAAAGTGGATATTTTATAAGATGTATATATGTTTTAACTGTTGATTCAAGTATAAATATCGCAAGAGTTAAAGTAAGAAAAGCTTCAGGAGGACATGATGTTCCAAAAGATAAAATTATAAGCCGTTATAAAAAAGCATTGAAGCTTATTCCTGAACTTCTTGAGGTATGTGATGTATGTCATATATATGATAATACTGAATACCCTTTCAGAATATTCAAAAAACGCAAGGATAAATATTTTTTCTGGGAAAATGATTTCTGGAAACTTAATGATATAAGTACTCTTACAGGAATTTCATCTGAATAATCTTGTACCCTTATTTTACCCTTACACCATCAAAAAACTATGAAAACAGTGAAGATAATGGTGTAAAATAGAAAATAAAAGTGTGATTTTACGAGTAAAATATATGTTTTGGGAAATAAAACATCGATTTTTTGATTCTCATAACCCGAAGGTCGTCGGTTCAAATCCGGCTCCCGCAACCAATAAAACCTCGTAGATACGCTGTTCTACGAGGTTGTTTCTATGTTCTGTTTTTGATAAACTAAGATTTGTCCCCATTTTGACCCCAGAACTTATGAGAGATTGAATTTTGATTACTTTTTATATAAAATAATGATTCAAAAATAAAAATTTGTTTTCAATTATACTTAGCTGAAAGTTTTTGTCTGATT
>JAZKXQ010000424.1:0-3600 GCA_045611725.1 Oscillospiraceae bacterium | reverse complement strand
CACTTAGTACACATGGCAGTTGTACAGCAGCTTGCAAATAATCGTCAGGGAACACAGAAGGCAAAGACCCGTTCTGAAGTTTCCGGTGGTGGCAGAAAGCCTTGGAGACAGAAAGGTACTGGTCACGCAAGACAGGGTTCTATCAGAGCTCCTCAGTGGACACACGGCGGTGTTGCACTCGGCCCTAAGCCAAGAGATTACAGATTTTCTCTCAACAAGAAGGTTAAGAGACTTGCTATGAAGTCAGCTCTTTCCTCAAAGGCTCAGAATTCAGAACTCATCGTTCTTGATGCTATCAAGATGGAAGAATTCAAGACAAAGACAATCGTTGAAATGCTTAAGGCTCTTAACGTTGAAGGCAAGGCTCTCATCGTTATGCCTGAAGTTGATAAGAAGGTTATTAAGAGTGCGGCTAATATCCCAGGCGTAAAGACTGCTCTCGTTAATACTCTTAATGTTTACGATATTCTTAACTATGATAAATTTATCGTTGTTCAGGATGCCGTTGCTAAAATTGAGGAGGTGTACGCATAATGAAAACAGCTCAGGATATCATTATCAAGCCGGTTATTACTGAAAAAAGTATGGACGGACTTCAGGAAGGCAAGTACACTTTCAAGGTAGCTAAAGATGCTAACAAGCTCGAAATCGCTAAGGCTGTTGAAGAGCTTTTCGATGTTAAGGTTGCTAAGGTTAACACAATGAACTGCAAGGGCAGAACAAGACGTGTTGGCAGATTCGAAGGCAAAAAGCCTGACTGGAAAAAGGCAATCGTTACTCTTAAGGAAGATTCAAAGACTATCGAATTCTTTGAAGGTATGTTCTAATTTAAGAGTTCTTAATGTATGGGAGTAATGCCTCCCGCCAATAGACGCATTTTTTAAGGAGTGAAATAAATGGCAATAAAAACCTATAAACCTACCACACCATCACGTCGTCAGATGACTTGTACTGATTACAGTGGTTTGTCAAAGGTTTCTCCGGAAAAGAGTCTTCTTGAACCAATGAAGAAAAAATCAGGAAGAAACTCATACGGAAGAATTACAGTTCGTCACAGAGGTGGCGGAAACAGAAGAAAATACCGTATCATTGACTTTAAGCGTGATAAGGAAAATATGAACGCTACAGTAATGACACTTGAATATGACCCAAACCGTTCAGCTCATATTGCTCTCGTTCAGTATGAAGACGGCGAAAAGCGTTATATCATTGCTCCAAACGGTCTTAAGGTTGGCGATGTAGTAAGAAGTGGTGCTGATGCTGATATTAAGCCAGGTAATGCACTCGCTCTCGCTGATATTCCAGTTGGTACTTTTATTCATAATATTGAGCTTTATCCTGGAAAGGGTGCTCAGCTCGTTCGTTCAGCTGGTAATATGGCTCAGCTTATGGGTAAAGAAGCATCTTACGCTCTCGTAAGACTTCCATCAGGCGAAATGAGAAAAATTGCTGTAAACTGCAAGGCTACTGTTGGTCAGGTTGGTAATATCGACCACGAAAATGTTAACTATGGTAAGGCTGGCCGTGTTCGTCATATGGGCTGGAGACCTACTGTAAGAGGTTCTGTTATGAACCCGTGCGACCATCCACACGGTGGTGGTGAAGGTAAGTCACCTGTTGGACGTCCAGGTCCTGTTACTCCATGGGGTAAACCAGCTCTCGGTTATAAGACTCGTAAGAAACATAACCGTTCAGATAAGTTTATCGTAAAACGCAGAAACAGTAAATAATTCAGCCTGAAGGGAGGAAATTTATAATGAGCAGAAGCGTTAAAAAAGGTCCTTACGTTCAGGAGGTTCTTTTTAAAAGAGTTGAACAGATGAATGCTGCAAACGAAAAGAAAGTTCTTAAAACCTGGAGCCGTTCATCTACTATATTCCCTGAATTTGTAGGTCATACTTTCGCAGTTCACGATGGTCGTAAGCACGTTCCAGTTTATGTAACTGAAGATATGGTTGGTCACAAACTCGGCGAATTTGCTCCGACCAGAACTTATAAGGGTCATGCAGGTTCAAAGACATCAAATAATGGTAAGAAATAGCGGAAGGAGGCATTTTAAATAATGGAAGCAAGAGCATATCTCAGAAATGCCCGTATTGCACCTCGTAAAGTGCAGATAGTTCTCGACCTTATCAGAGGTAAGGATACTGAAGTTGCTATGGCAACTCTTATGCATACATCAAAGGCTGCATGTGAGGATTTACAGAAGCTTCTTAAGTCCGCTATCGCAAACGCTGAAAACAATAACGGCATGGATAAGGATAACCTTTATGTTGCTGAATGTTTCGTTTGCCCAGGACCTATTATGAAGCGTATTATGCCAAGAGCACAGGGCAGAGCTTATAGAATTCTCAAGAGAACATCACACATTACTATCGTTCTTAAAGAAAAAGAATAATCCCAAGGAGGTTTTAAAATGGGCCAGAAAGTAAATCCACACGGTTTCCGTGTCGGCGTTATTAAAGATTGGGATTCACGCTGGTATGCGAATAAATCTGATTTCGGCGATACACTTGTTGAAGACTACAACGTTCGTAACTATATCAAGAAGAATTTGTATGCTGCTGGTGTTCCAAGAATCGAAATCGAAAGATTCGCTAATAAGGTAAGAATCCATATTCATTGTGCAAAGCCTGGTATCGTTATCGGTAGAGGCGGTGCTGAAATAGAAAAGCTTCGTGTTAAGCTTGAAAAAATGATGGGCAAACAGGTTTCCATCAACATCGTAGAAGTTAAGCAGCCTGACCTCAGTGCTCAGCTCGTTGCTGAAAAGATTGCTCTCGACCTCGAAAACAGAGTTTCTTTCAGACGTGCTATGAAGCAGTCAATCGGTCGTGCTATGCGTCTCGGTGCTAAGGGTATTAAAACAAGAGTTTCAGGTCGTCTTGCTGGTGCTGAAATCGCAAGAGCTGAAAGCTATAATGAAGGTACTATTCCGCTTCAGACAATCAGAGCTGATATAGATTACGGCACTGCTGAAGCTCATACAACTTATGGTCGTCTTGGTGTTAAGGTTTGGATTTACAGAGGCGAAGTTCTTAAGGGTGAAGTTGCTGAAAAAACTAACAACGATAAGCCAAAGAGACGTCGTAACGACAGAAATGGTAACTACAAGCCAAGAAATGCTAAGAGAGAAGGAGGTAATCAGTAATGCTTCTTCCAAAGAGAGTTAAATACCGTCGTGTACACAGAGGCCGTCTCACAGGTAAGGCTTACAGAGGAAACACTGTTTCATACGGTGATTTCGGTCTTCAGGCTCTTGAACCTGCATGGATTACATCCAATCAGATTGAAGCAGCCCGTATTGCGATGACACGTTATATCAAGCGTGGTGGTCAGGTTTGGATTAAAATATTCCCTGACAAGCCAGTAACTGAAAAACCAGCTGAAACTCGAATGGGTTCAGGTAAAGGTTCACCTGAATACTGGGTTGCAGTAGTTAAGCCAGGCAGAGTAATGTTTGAAATTAAGGGCGTTTCAGAAGAAATTGCAAGAGAAGCTATGCGTCTTGCTATGCACAAGCTTCCTATTAAGTGCAAATTTATAACAAAAGAGCAAAACGAAGCAGAGGAGGAATAAGGCTGTGAAAACAACTGAAAT
>JAZKXQ010000423.1:0-3799 GCA_045611725.1 Oscillospiraceae bacterium | reverse complement strand
ATGGGGCTCGAACCCACGACCTCTAGCGTGACAGGCTAGCGTTCTAACCAACTGAACTACCGGGCCATCTGAATGGGAACAACAGGGCTCGAACCTGTGACCCTCTGCTTGTAAGGCAGATGCTCTCCCAGCTGAGCTATGATCCCATTTCTGTGCCGTTCATCTGACGACTTTGTTAGTATATCATAATTTGACTTAATTGTCAATACTTTTTTGAAAAAATTTTTAGAAAAATGTAAAAATAATTTTTTCAATAAAAATGAATGAAAAAATTTTTTTACACAAATTTTGAAATGGTGTCATTAAACTAAAAGGAATGAGTTCGGTAAGATGCCGAACTCATCGCTATTATTTTCTATATGATGATTTATATAATTCACTTTCAATTTTTAAAAGTCTGTTATATTTTGCTGTTCTGTCAGTACGGCAGGGAGCTCCTGTTTTTATCTGTCCTGAACCTACTGCTACAGCAAGGTCAGCTATAAATGTTTCTTCTGTTTCGCCAGAACGATGAGAAATAACTGTTTTATATCCATTGTTATGTGCTGTTTTTATTGCATCAAGAGTTTCAGAAAGAGTTCCAATCTGATTGTATTTTACAAGAACTGCATTTCCTGCGTTTCTGTCAATTCCATACTTTATTCTTGCAGGATTGGTTACAAATAAATCATCGCCTACTATCTGAATCTGGTTTCCAAGTCGTTTGGTTATTTCAGTAAATCCATTCCAATCATTCTCTCCTAAGGCGTCCTCTATAGAGCATATAGGATACTTTTGGCATAAATCCTCCCAGTAGTTTATAAGCTCATCTGCTGAATATTCAGCTTTTCTCTTTGGAAGAATATATTTTCCATTATCCTGATACCATTCGCTTGACGCTGCGTCAAGTGCTATTTTTACATTCTCTGTATTGTAACCTGCCTTTGTTATTGCTTCAAGTATTATTTCAATTGCCTGTTCATCTGATGCAAGATTTGGAGCAAAGCCTCCTTCATCTCCAACTCCAGATGAAAGATTTCTGGATTTCAGTATTCCTCCGAGGGTATGGTAAATTTCACAGCAAGTCTTTAATGCCTCTGCAAAACTTGAAGAACCATAAGGCATAATCATAAATTCCTGTATATCAACGTTGTTTGATGCGTGAGCTCCTCCATTAAGAATATTCATCATAGGAACAGGAAGTGTATCTGCATAAATTCCTCCGAGATAACGATAAAGAGGTATTCTGTAATGGATAGATAATGCTCTTGCAGATGCTAATGAAACAGCAAGAAGTGCATTTGCTCCAAGGTTTGATTTATTGTCAGTCCCATCAAGTTCAATCATTTTTTCGTCAATTTTATATTGTTCAGCACAGCATATCTGTGAAAGGGCAGGGGATATTATACAATTGATATTATCAACAGCTTTTCTTACACCTTTGCCTAAATATGCAGGTTTTCCATCACGCAGTTCGTGTGCTTCATAAACTCCGGTTGAAGCTCCTGATGGAACACTTGCAGTTCCTAAAGTACCATCTGAAAGAAGAACATCTGCTCTTACAGTAGGATTTCCTCTTGAATCTATTATTTCATAGCCTCTTACTTTTGAAATTTTTACAGGCATTGTAATTACACTCCTTTTTTAAGCTTTTGTGAATGGTGAATAAGCAGCTCTTATAAAATATCCCTGTTCGTGACTGCATACAGGACATATTTTAGGAGCATTTTTGCTTTCAGTTTCATAGCCACAATTAAGGCATACCCATTTTTCTTCAACATCACTAATAAAAAGTCTGTTATTTTCAAGCAATACTGCAAAATGTTCAAATCTTTTGCTGTGAGCCTTTTCAATATTTGCTATTTTAAGAAATGTATCTGATATTGAATTAAATCCTTCACTTTTAGCAATTTCAGCAAATGATGCATATACTGAATCGTGTTCCTCTGCTTCATTATGCTGTGCATTTTTTAGAAGCTGAACAATACTTTCAGTAGTTTCAATTGGATATGTGCCATCAATTTTTATAGTCTGTCCATCCATAGATTTAAGATAGCCCATAAAAACTTCAGCGTGAGCCTTTTCCTGACTTGCTGTGTATCTGAAAACTGCTTCAAGGACATATAAATTTTCCTTTGCACATTTTCTTCCTGCAAATGTATATCTGTTTCTTGCCTGACTTTCACCTGCAAAGGCTCTCATAAGATTTAAAGATGTTTCGCTTTTTAAAATATCCATAAAAATGCTCCTTAAAATAGATTTTAAATGTTAAAAAAACATATACTACAGATATTATCATCATTTTTTTATAAAAAATACATTGACAATATATTTTTGAACATTTAGCATAAAAATTTTCCTGAAACTCTTTACTTTTTATATATAATGTGGTATAATATATTTAATAATTCTACTGAAAAAGAGGTGTCTGAATGAAATATATAACTATTAATTCAATAAATTCAGGTATCAAAAACAATACTCTGAAATTTATCGAAGAATCTGAAAATATTTATAATAACCAGCTTCTTTCTGCGTCAGAGAGAATAAAAAACAGTTTTCCGGAAAAATCTCTGGTTCTTATTTCCGGACCTTCTGGTTCAGGAAAAACTACCTCTGCACTCAGAATAGCGAAAATCCTTAATGAAATGGGATATAAAACATATTCAATTTCTATGGATAATTATTTCCGTTCCAATAGTTCACCGAATATGCCTCTTGACGAAAATGGTCAGATAGACCTTGAATCCCCATATTGCGTAGATATAAACCTTTTCAGTGAGCATATGTATAAGCTTCAGAAATGTGAACCTATTGAACTTCCGATTTTCGATTTTACCACTCAGTCAAGGAGCGATAAGAAAATTCCTTTTACAAGACAGGAAAACGAAATTGTTATAATAGAGGGAATACACGCACTTAATCCCCTTGTTACAGGTGAGATTGATTCATTCACAACAAAAATTTATGTCAGTGTAAGAACAAGAATACTTGCTGAAAATGAGTATGCATTACACCCGCAGGAAATAAGGCTTATGAGGAGATTATGCAGGGATAGTCTTTTCAGAGGAAGAAAACTTCCAGATGTTTTCAGCTTCTTCAAGAGCGTTTCAAGAGGTGAGGAGCTTTATATAATGCCTCATAAACATCGTGCTGATATTGATATTGATACATTTATAGCATATGAACCATCGGCGTACAAGGAAATTATTCTTCCACAACTTCTTGAAATAAAGGATATAATGAATGATAACAAGCATTATAGGGAAATTCTTAATATACTTTCAAAAATTGAACCTGTTGATAAAGATAAGATTTCTTTGACTTCATTAATAAGAGAATTTGTAGGCGGAAGTATTCTTGATTATACTTGATGATAAAATTATTTTACCGATACTTGCTTAATAGCAGGTATCGGTAAAGATGTTAAAGGAGAGTTTTAAAATGTTTTTTTCTGTAGCTGAAAAGTATAACAGCGGTACTTATGTTTTAAAAGAATGTATTGGAAAATGTGTTGAAATGAAATATATTGATAATGATGAGTATATTTCATTTCATTTTTCTGAAGATGAAAGAATAATTTCAAATAATATTTATGTATTGCGGGGGATAAGTGAAGAAGATATTTATAATATAATACTTACTTATAAAAATGGTATTCTGGATAATATAGAAGTTGTTTATTCTCCATATGGTTGTAAAGAAAGCATAAAATGTCTTTATTATAAACATTATCAGACTAAAGAACAAGCCAAAAATGATGTTGAAAAATATGGCAAAATATTGACTGATAAACTTAAAATTCAGATGAAAGATTATT
>JAZKXQ010000422.1:0-4474 GCA_045611725.1 Oscillospiraceae bacterium | reverse complement strand
TTTTATTGGTTATTTTGCATAAAAATTATTGTCCTGTTTGTTAAGAAATGTAAAACTTTTTATTTCCTATTGTAAATTTAAATAAAAAGTGTTATAATTATCCGTATCAGTATTGTATACTATTACAAGGACGAAATTATAAATAGTAAAGGAGTTTTTTACCAATGAGCAAGTACGACATTACAAAAATAAGGAACATCGCAGTTGCAGGACATAATGGTTCAGGCAAAACTGCTCTCGCAGAGGCACTTCTTTTTAAGGCTGGTGCTGTGGACAGACTTGGAAAATCAGCTGAAGGAAATACAGTCTGCGATTACGACAGCGAGGAAATCAAAAGAAAAATTTCAATCAATACCACTCTTGCTTCTTTTACATATGATGATATTGATGTCAATCTCATAGATACTCCTGGTATGTTTGATTTTATAGGTGGAATGTATGAAGGTGTATACGCTTGTAATACTGCTATGATTACAGTTTCTGCAAAATCAGGCGTTAAAGCAGGTACTATGAAGTCATATTCATATGCTAAAAAGAATAACAAGTCAACAATGTTTGTTGTTACAAAAATTGATGACCCTAATGCAAACTTCTATAATACTCTTACAGAGCTTAAAACAGTTTTCGGTTCTTCTGTATGCCCTGTAGTAGTTCCTGTAATCAAAAATGGTGCTATTGACAGCTATATCAACCTTATTGAAATGAAGGCTTATAAATATCAGGACGGAAATGCCACTGAAATTGATATGCCTGTCGGAGATATTTCAGACAAGATGGATTATCGTCTTGATGGTCTTGTTGAGGCTGTAAAAGAGGCTGTTGCTGAAACTGACGAAGAACTTATGGAAAAATTCTTTGAGGGTGAAGAATTTACTCAGAAGGAAATTGTTGATGGTATTCATAAGGGTATGAATAATGGTATGATTACACCTGTGGTATGCGTTTCATCACTCACTCTTGATGGTATCGATATGCTTCTTAAAGAAATAAATCTTCTTATGCCATCACCAGATGAAAAACCTCCTGTGGAAGTTCAAGACGTCGAAGGAAATGCAAAAGAACTTTCATATGACGTTTCTGCTCCTCTTTCAGCTGTTGTATTCAAGACAGTTGCTGACCCATTTGTAGGCAAAATGTCATTTATTGAAGTATTCTCTGGTACTCTTAAATCTAACAGCGAAGTTTTCAATACAGTTTCAGGAGAAACTGAAAAAATAGGAAAACTCTATAAGATGTGTGGCAAGAAACAGGAAGAAGTTTCAGAGGCAAATGCTGGTGAAATAGTAGTTGCTGTTAAAATTAATGCTAATACAAATGATTCACTTTGTGACGCTTCAGCTAAGATTAAATTCCCTGAAATATACTTCCCTGTTGCAAATTACAAAATGGCTGTAAAGGCTAAGAGTCAGAATGACGAAGGAAAGATTTCTTCAAGTATCAGAAAACTTCTTGAAGAAGATAAAACTCTGACATATGAAAAGGACGAACTTACAAAAGAACGTATTATTGGCGGTCTTGGTGAACAGCATATAGATGTTACAGTTTCCAAGCTTAAAAATAAATTTGGAGTTGATGTTGAAATATCCATCCCAAAAACTGCATACAAGGAAACTATACGCAAAAAAGTAAAGGCAGAGGGTAAGCATAAAAAACAGAGTGGCGGTCACGGTCAGTATGGTCACGTTGTTATAGAATTTGAACCATCTTTAGGTGATGAACTTGTATTTGAAGAAAAGGTATTCGGTGGAGCAGTTCCTAAAAACTACTTCCCTGCCGTTGAAAAGGGTATTCAGGAATGTATGGCAAAGGGTGTACTTGCAGGTTGTCCTGTAAGCGGTCTTAAAGCTACATTGCTTGATGGTTCATATCACCCTGTTGATTCATCTGAAATGGCATTTAAAATGGCTGCTTCAATAGCTTATAAAGATGGTCTTAAAAATGCCGACCCTGTACTCCTTGAGCCTATAGGAAGTTTAAGCGTAATAATTCCTGATGATAATACAGGAGATGTTATGGGCGAACTCAACAAACGCAGAGGTCGTATGCTTGGAATGAATCCAACAGAAGAAGGAATGACTGAAATAATTGCAGAAGTTCCTATGCGTGAAATGCACGACTTTACAATGTATCTCAGACAGGTTACTAAGGGTATGGGAAGCTTTACATTTGATTTTGTAAGATATGAACAGCTTCCAGCAATGCTTGTTTCAGAAGTTATCCTCAGTATCAATAACGAAAACTAATAATAAATAGAAAATTCCGCAGGATTTTAATTTTCCTGCGGATATTTTATTATAAACAAAAGCTTTGATTATAATGAAATAACCAAAGCTTTCTTTTATATAATTTAATTATGCATTAAGACCATAGTTATTGCAGAGAGCTGCAAGACCACCACTGAAACCACTACCAACAGCATTGAATTTCCATTCGCCATTGTTTCTGTAAAGCTGACCAACAACAACTGCTGTTTCAATTGAGAAATCTTCAGAAAGGTCATATCTGATGAGTTCTTCATTTGTAGCACTGTTTACAATTCTGATAAATGCATTTGAAACCTGACCAAAGTTCTGGTTTCTTTCATCAAAGTCATAGATTGTAACTGTAAAGTCAATCTTGCTTACTTCAGCAGGAACGAGTGAAAGGTCTACCATAATCTGTTCATCATCGCCGTCACCTTCACCTGTGAGGTTGTCGCCACAGTGAATAACGCTCTTGCTTGTATGTTCCTTATTGCCATAGAATACAAAATCGCTGTCTGATTTTGCACGACCGTCTTCACCAAGGAGAAAAACAGATGCGTCGAGGTCAAAATCGAAACCGCCGTCATACTTGTTAGTATCCCAGCCAAGACCTACCATAATTTTTGTAAGACCAGGATTAGTTTTTGTAAGGTCAATTTTCTGACCTTTTTTAAGATTAATAGCCATAATAAAAGTCCCTTCTTTTTTATTACTCCGTCAAAAATTAATAAAAACAGTGGAATATGACGGAATATTTTTTACTGTTTTTATATATTTCGATTATACAGCATTTAATTGTAAATGTCAAGACAAAAATAAAAAAGAGTTTAAAATTTATCTCATTCTTTACAGAACTACCTTTCAACTTCTTCCAAACTGTAAATATATCTGAATTCAATCTTATCTGATGAATCACTTTCCTGACCTTCTAATTCTTCTTTTAAAGAATTGTTTTTATCAATTATAAAATAGATACATTTACATCCATATTCCACTGCTGTAGGCATAAAGAATTCTGCTACCCATTTAGTATCTTCAGGGGCATTTTCAAACCCACTTCTTGTATCTGCTACATAATCACAGTTTTTATGTTCTCTGATAATATCTAATGCATATTCCAATGGTTTCCTATAATCCTGATTACAACAAAACTTTTTCCATTTTACTAAAACCACATTATACTTTTCTTCATAACCAACTTCACAATATTCTGATATGTACATTTTATCATCCTTTCAATCAAGAAAATTCTTTTTTATTTTGCTAATTATATCATATTCAAGAATAAAAATCAAGCTATATACTTTAAATTAAGAAAATAAAAAAGAGTTTAAATAAAAATCTAAACTCTTTTAATGGTGCGAGTGACGGGACTTGAACCCGTACGCCAAAGACACACGCCCCTCAAACGTGCCTGTCTGCCAATTCCAGCACACTCGCATATTCAATTTTGAGAAATTAATTGTAATTTCTTAACGGAGAAGGAGGGATTTGAACCCTCGCGCCGGTTACCCGACCTACACCCTTAGCAGGGGCGCCTCTTCACCACTTGAGTACTTCTCCGTAGGAAATTCAATTTTTAATGAGAAATGATAAATTAAGGTTGTTTTTCGTCCGCCGGACAAAAAACTTCCGAAGTTTCCCGTTCCTCGTTTCTCGTTTCCCGCTTCGGGGTCCCCGCAAAAGCGTTTTTCGCGTTAAGCTTTTGTCTGCTTGCGGTACTGCCCAAAAAACCTTTTGTGGGGTAAATGCTGGCGGAGAGAGTGGGATTCGAACCCACGGCCCGTTGCCGGGTCACTGGTTTTCAAGACCAGCTCCTTAAACCGCTCGGACATCTCTCCGTAAAGGTGCAAATAGAAATATAGCACAATACTTTTCTTTTGTCAACTGTTTTTTTGTAAACAGGCTCAAAAAATTGTGTCAAAACTGTTATAATTAGTTGACAAATCCATAAACGTATGATATTATGTTTCTGTGACAATGGCATAACTGCCTTTGCCGCTTTTAAACTTTGTTTATTAAAAATAATAAAAGGAGAAAAACAAATGAAGAAAATCACCTCTATCTGCCTTGCGCTTGTTCTGGTATTCTCCATCTGCTCTGTATTTGCAGTAGCCAAAGGCTCTGTAAACCTCGCACAGGGCGAAGGCGTTACCCTTACCGGCAACCCCCAGTATCCCGGTTATGACGGCGACCTTCTGGACAATCAGGTCGGCACCAACGAATACAAC
>JAZKXQ010000421.1:0-6166 GCA_045611725.1 Oscillospiraceae bacterium | reverse complement strand
TGCTTCAATATATTTACGAGTTGCCTCTGCAAATGATAATTGACATTCTGTATTAACATTTATCTTAGCTACGCCTAGTGAAATAGCTTTCTTAATCATATCTTCTGGTATTCCTGTACCACCATGAAGTACAAGTGGCATGTCTCCAGTTAATTGTTGAATAGCATCTAAAGTTTCAAAACTAAGACCTTCCCAGTTCTCTGGATACTTACCATGAATATTACCGATACCAGCAGCAAGCATTGTTACGCCAAGGTCAGCAATAGCTTTACATTCATCAGGGTCAGCACATTCACCTGCACCAACAACACCATCTTCTTCGCCACCGATTGAACCAACTTCAGCTTCAAGTGAAATTCCGAGAACGTCACAAGCGTTTACAAGAGCTGTAGTCTTTTCAATATTTTCAGCGATTGGATAATGTGAACCATCAAACATTACTGAAGAAAAACCAGCATTGATACAAGCCTTTGCACCTTCAAATGAACCGTGGTCAAGGTGGAGAGCAACAGGAACTGTGATACCGAGTTCTTCAATCATACCATTAACCATACCAACAACTGTCTTGTAACCACACATATATTTTCCTGCACCTTCAGAAACACCAAGGATAACAGGTGAATTACATTCCTGTGCTGTCTGGAGAATGCACTTTGTCCATTCAAGGTTGTTGATGTTGAACTGACCAACTGCATATTTTCCTTCTCTTGCTTTTGTAAGCATTTCTTTTGCTGAAACTAACATTATTTTTAGTCCTCCTAAAAAATATTTTATAATAATATTATAACTCATAACTGACAAAAAAGCAATAATTTTATTCAAAAAAGTTATAATATAGTTAATCATCTGTAAAAAAACTTTACAATCCGAACAAATAATGATATAATATAAGTGAAATACAATGTTTTCGGAGGAATAAAAAATGAATAATAATGAATTGATGCAACTTGCTGAAATGCTGTTTCATAATATATCAGAATCACCTGAATATTATGAAGAAAAATACCCACAGAGAAATCTGCCTGAAAATGCCAATGTAACAAGAATAGGACCGAGTCCTACAGGATTTGTACATCTTGGAAACCTCTATAATGCGATAATAGGTGAAAGACTTGCTCATCAGAGTAATGGCGTATTTTATCTCAGAATAGAAGATACTGATAACAAAAGAGAAGTTGCAGGAGCTGTTGAAATAGTTATCAATGCAATGAAATATTTTGGAATAGAATTTGACGAAGGTGCTACAATAGAAGGCGATAATGGTAAATATGCACCATACAGACAAAGACAGAGAAAAGATATTTATCAGTGCTTTGCAAAAGAACTTGTAAAGCAAGGCAAGGCGTATCCTTGTTTTTGCAGTGAAGATGAACTTGCTGAAATGAGAAAAGAACAGGAAAGCATTAAAGCCAACTATGGTTATTATGGAAAATGGGCTGTATACCGTGACAAATCACTTGAAGAAATCAAGGAAAAGCTTGATGCAGGTATACCATATGTATTGAGATATAAATCATCTGGAGATGAATCTAATTATATAACAATAACAGATGGCATAAGAGGAGAACTTAAAATACAGGAAAATTATCAGGATTTTGTACTTCTCAAATCTGATGGAATACCTACATACCATTTTGCCCACGTTGTAGATGACCATCTTATGAGAACTACTCACGTTGTAAGAGGTGAAGAATGGCTTTCAACCCTCCCTATTCATATACAGCTTTTTGATACATTCAACTGGAAAAAACCGATTTATTGTCATACACCTCAGCTTATGAAACTTGATGGTTCATCAAAGAGAAAATTATCAAAGAGAAAAGACCCCGAATTAGCTCTTGAATACTACACAGCAGAAGGATTTATTCCTGAAACAATCTGGACATATCTCCTTACAATACTTAATTCAAACTTTGAAGAATGGCTTAAAGAAAATCCCGACAAGCATTATAGTCAGTTTGAATTTTCACTTAATAAAATGAGCAATTCAGGTGCTTTATTTGACCTGCTCAAGCTTCAGGATATAGGCAAAGACGTGATATGCCGTATGAGTGCCGATGAAGTTTATGAAAAACTCAGCGTATGGAGCGAAAAATACAATACTGATTTCCATAAGGTATTTACTGCAAATCCTGAATACACATTAAAAGTTCTCTCAATAGGTCGTACTGCTGAAAAGCCAAGAAAAGATATATACAACTGGAAACAGGCTTGTGAATTTCTCTCATTTTATTATGATGAATTATTTGTACAGGAAGATGATTATCCAGAAAATGCAAATGATAAGGAAACCTGTATCGAAATACTTTCAAGATACTATGAAACATATAACCACGAGGATTCACAGAATGAATGGTTTGAAAAGATACGAACCATTACTGAAGAACTTGGTTATGCTGTTCAGCCTAAAAAATACAAGAAAAATCCAGAAGCATATCGTGGCAGTATTGTAGATGTAAGTAATGTTATCAGAGTAGCTACTACAGGAAGACTCAATTCACCTGATATATATGAAATAAATCAGTCAATGGGAAAAGAAAGAACTTTGGCAAGAATAAAAAAGGCTATCGACAAGAAATCAAACTGATTATTTAATACAATCAAAAAGGGGAAGACCTGTTATGCAGGTTTTCCCCTTATTTTTAATTCAACTTTTAAAATCAATCACTTATTTCATCAATACATTCAAATAATTTTTTCAAAGCGTCACTATCTTTTTCTCTATGACAATTCTTTCCTGAATCGCCACATATACATACATACTCACAATATTGACAAATATTATTATTTTCATCAAGTATCAGTGGATTTGCAGGAATATTTCCATCATAAAGCTGGTCTGTCATATTGACTACTTTCTGCTGAACAAATTTTTCAAGATTTTTAAACTGCTTTTCATTTAAAACCTTTCCTTTTTTCATTTCAACAGATACATATTTTTTTTCTTTATCCATTGCATCAAGTATATCCTGATTTTCAAGCAGTATTCCGTCCATCATATAATTTGCCTGTTTTATTTTTTCTGATTGTTTTTTCTCTGATACACATTTAGGCTTTGCATATGGCATATACAATACCCCTGCTGGTTCAGAACCTTTGTATTCTCCATTTTCTGAAATAATATAGTACAAATATAAAAGCATCTGCATATCTATTCCATAAAAAAGATTTTCCATAAGAAAATTCTTTTTTCTTTTTTTGTAGTCTATAATTCTGATATATTTTTTTCCGTCATATTCATAAATATCAATTCTGTCTATTCTTCCATTAAGTATTATATGAATATCATTATCTGATATAATTTCATACTTTGTAGTATCTCTTGAAATTTCATACTCATATTTTACAGGATAAAAATCTGACTGTATTAATTCCTGCTGTAAATGAAGTATTGCACCTATAATAGTATTTTTTATTTTTGAATAGTTAGCTTCAAAACGTCTTGTCTTTGAAAAATTGCCACCCAGTTCGGTTTCTTTATAATCTCTCATAATATCTGAAATATCTGATTCTATCTGAGCATATTTAAGGACTACAAACTCATTTTTATCATATCTGGAAAGCATCTTTTCAAGACACTTATGAATTAAACTTCCTGTTTCCTGATTTGAAATTCCCTTTGCATTTCTCTCATATATTTTAAGTATGCTATTACAGAAAAATTTAAAAGGACAAAGATTATATGTTTCAAAACGTGTTGCTGATACATTAAAGTTTTCTGTTAAAGCCTTAGTTATAAGTTTTGTATTGTTAATATGGAAATCAGGATTTGTCTGTATAGAGTTAAGATAATTAAGTTTAGCTGAATAAATTGAATTATCTTTCAGAACAGATTCAAGAATATTGCTGACATCTGATTTTTTGGATATATTGCGAACATAATTACGGTATGTTGATTCATATGTACAACAGTAAAAAATGTCATCGAATTTATCAGAGCAACATTTTTTTATTTCAGGGAATATACTTTCAATGTCAGATATAAAAGATGATGCAAAAAGTGAATTTCCAGATACATCTGACAAAGGATAAGATAAATATAATTTACAAGAAGGAGCAGAAACAGCACGATAAAAAATATTCTTTTCATTGCATATTATTTCTTCATTAGTCTGTGAAAGATTAATATCAAAATTCTGCAATTCAAGTCTTTCATTCTGTGAAAGTATACTTTCGGGTAATTTTGCACTTGGAAATGAGCCCTCATTAACGCCTAAAACAAAAACAGCCTTTGGTTCATTGTATCTTGCGTGAACAGCTGATGAAAAAGAAACAGCGTCAAGAGAATGAGGAGGATTTTTATAATTATTCTGTTTAAGCATTGTATTGAAAAGTTTATTAAATCCTGAAGGAGAAATTATAGTATCTTCAAAAATATTCGCAATAACATCAAGTATATCACAAAGACAGCCCCATAATCTTTTTATCTCATTTGCAAGATATTCAAGATTATTTTCTTTATAATGTTTAGCCATACCCATTATATTTTTTGGAATTTCCATATACTCAAGATATTCATAAAGTGCCGTACACAAATTATATCCCGTAGCATTTGAACATTTCTTTTTTAATTCCATAATAGGTTCAATAAGCTTTATCCTGAGTTCTTCAATAAAAGGTTTCTGATTTTCTTCTGCATTAAATGGAGAACACCATACATCACCATCAATATTCCATTTATAGCAATAGTTTTCAAATTCAGCAAGTTGTTCATAATTTATACCAAGAAGCTGAGTTTTAGCAAATCTTAAAACTGTTTCAGTATTGAATTTACCCGAAATCAGATCAAGAATACTTGTGATAAGAAGCATTATTGATGTATGCAAAGCAGATTTTTTTGTATCAATAAAATAAGGTATATGGTATCTGTTAAAGTAAGTTTCAAAAATACCTGAATATTCATCTGTATTTCTTGCAACTATGGTTATATCATTAAATTTATATTCCTTATCTTTTACAAGATGACATATTTGAGAACATACATATTCAGCCTCTGAATACATATCCTTACATTCGATAATATGGATACTGTCAGTTTCATCACAATACTTATCAGAAGTATATTTAAATATATTGTCACAGAGATGCTTTAGTTCGGGATTTTTAAATCTATATTGTTCTTTAAACAATGAAATATTTATTTTTTTAGAATATTTAACTGCCAAATCGGATAATATTCTGTAAGTTGAACAGGCTGAAAAAAATACAGGATTTTTTGAATCAGGCTTGTCAGCTCTTAAACATATATAGACATCATCACATTGAGAAATAATCACCTCAAGCATTTTTATCTCATCTTCTGAAAAGCTTTCAAATTCATCTATATATACTTTTTTACCTTTGAAATATTCATATCTGTTTGCAGTTTCTGATGCCTCTGATATATCGTTTAGTTTATCTTTAAGATTATTTTTTTCGAGTATGTCTTCATAAAGAGTATATATAGCACAAATATCTTCTATCTTACTTTTAAGTATTGTTTCAGAAAAAGATGGTATTGTCTGATAAAGCATTTCAGATGATACATCAGCCTTTTTCATTTCCTCAACAAGTTTCTGAAAATATTCTAAAAAATTATTTTTTTCACTCTGTTTTCTAAAAAAAGACAGCAGATTTTTTTTCCTTGCAGATTCCACAGCCAGATACATTACAGTAGTTTTGGTTAAATCATCTGCATATTCACCACTTTTTCCACCATACTCCATAAAAATGAGTTCAGCAAGTCTTTGGAAACTTCTTGTATCAATTTTATTATATTTTTCAGCACCAAGCGTTGAATATAATTTATTATCATATTCAAATGAAAACTGGTCTGGGATTATTACTATAGGAGGATTATTTTCATCAATATTTTTCTCAATAACACCAATAAGTGCCTCAGATTTTCCAGTACCTGAAGTACCTATAAAATAATGAATCATTTTATTACCCCTTTCTTGTCATTAATTTTTTTAAAATTTAATATATTTATATTATCCCATCTATGAAAGGAGGATAATATAATTTGTTTAATAACATATTGTCTTCAGTTCTTGAAAATTTATTTTTCTGGGCACTTCACGTAGATTGTACAAATATGTTTCCCAAACCACTTTCTCTAGAAGAAGAACAGGAATATTTCCGAAAAATGCAAAAAGGAAATGACATTGAAGCAAAAAACATACTT
>JAZKXQ010000420.1:0-1541 GCA_045611725.1 Oscillospiraceae bacterium | reverse complement strand
TACAATATCCTCATCTGTACCCAGTATATCCGAAAGCAACAGTTCATTTCCGTCCCAGTCAACATTAAGAGGTTCATCTATTGAAAGCTCATTTCTATACTGCGAAGATTTTCTTAAAAACATTAAAATTTCGTTCTCTATACATCTTGAAGCATATGTTGCAAGTTTTATATTTTTATTCGGACAAAAAGTATTTACAGCTTTTATAAGCCCTATTGTCCCTATTGAAACCAAATCTTCTATACAAATTCCTGTGGATTCAAATTTTTTTGCAATATAAACCACAAGTCTTAAATTATGTACTATAAGTTTTTCTTTAGCTTCCTGTTTTTTGCTGTCAAGCATTTTGAATGTTTCCTCCTCTTCCTCCCTGTTTAATGGGGGTGGAAGCGTTTCAGAACCATTTATATAGAATATACTGTCTGTTCCTGTTTTACACTTCCATTTCAGCAGAATAAGATTAATTCTGACAAGCAGTTTTTCCATCATAGTCATATTTATCACCCTTCATTTATTATTTATTATTTTTATTATTTTAATAATTCAGGATTAAAAACAGCCTTTACATTCCTACTGCTTATTCCGATTAAAGCGTCAGTCTGCCTTATATTTTTTGATTTTTCCTCTTTTATAATAATTTCATCGGGACTGAATACAGGAATAACTCCACTTTCCCCGATAGTTGAGTATGGTATAAGCTTGAAACCTCTGAATTTTTCAGCATATCTGTAATAATTATCAAAATTATTTTCTGAAAAATTTATATCAGGAATATCAATTATCTTTTCAATCTCATTTTTTGAACATACTATAACGGATTTTCCCGAAAAACTGTCAACAAGAGAATTTCCTGTATCAGCAATACCATCTATTGATATTATTTTGCCTTTGTTTTTTATTATCACCTTATAAATCCCATCGGTATCAGTATTTTTATCCCTGAAATATCTTATAATACAAATTATTACATATGCCAGAGCTGTAAATATTACAAGACTTAACAAAGAAAAATCCATATAAAAATATGAATTGCTGAATTTTACAAACGGCAATGAAAAAGCATATCTGAGTGAAAGCATAATTCCTGCAAAAATGAAATTCATAGCATAAAACCAGGCTACAAGTTTCAAAAAATACTTCAAACCATATTTTATCCCGAATGCACTGAAAACTATCAGCACAGAGGCAATAAATTTCATAAATACATTAACAAAATAATTCATTTGAGGTAGAAGTATCATTAAAGAGCATAATCCTCCGACAACTGATGCAAATATGCATCTTGAAGTTTTTAATGGAGTATGCGTAACCTTTGCAGATGCTTTCAATAAAAAATATGTAATATAGATATTAAGTATTATAAGAACATCAATGTAAATATATATAGCTTATCACAACCTTTTTTTAACACCAGTTCGACGGATTTTTTAATGATGTTAAATACAATAAACACGTTAATTTCAAAGCTTTTTTAGGGGAAAACCTCTCGTACAGGTTTTCCCCACTTTTCAGCGTGATGGCTGAAAATTCACCCCTTTCGA
>JAZKXQ010000419.1:0-8173 GCA_045611725.1 Oscillospiraceae bacterium | reverse complement strand
TTAAGAAATAAGGCTCGTGAAAGGCGTTCTGAAATACTTTCAACTTTTGAAAAAATAGTAGGTATATGTAAAAATGAACATATAGAGGTTATGCTGATAGCAGGTGACCTTTTTGATAGTAACCATATAGAAAATCTGGCTCTTAAAAAGGTAAAGAAACTTCTCTCGGAAATTCCTGATACATTTGTTGTAATATCAGCAGGAAATCACGATTATATAACATCGGATTCTCCGTATATAAATTCAAAATGGCCTTCAAATGTGCATATATTTGGCAGTTCTATGCAGTATGTAACAGTTCCTCAGAAAAAAGTCAGAGTATGGGGCTGTTCTTTTTCAACACCTTATCTCGAAAGACCTCTTTTAAATAATGTTCGTGTTTCAGATGATGATATAATAAATCTTATGGTTATGCACGGAGATTTTGTTTCAGAGGGTCAGTCAAGCAAATTCAATCCCGTAACAAAGAGCAATATTTCATATAGTGGTATGGATTATGTAGCATTGGGGCATATTCATCAGTCATCTTCAATACATAATGCAGGGCGTACGTTTTTTGCATATTGTGGTTGCCCCGAAAGTCAGGGATTTGAAGAAACAGGTCTTAAGGGTGTATATATGGGGACTGTTGCAAGAGGAAGATGTAATCTTTCTTTCAGACCAGTACAATACAGGATATGTGCAACTTTGCAATGTGATATAACAGGATTTAAAAACCACGATGAGATAATAGCAGAAGTTCATAGAAAACTCAAATCAGCCTACGGTGAAAATTATATGGCGAATATATATCGTGTAACTTTTACTGGAACTTTACAGACTGATGAACCTGCTGATTTTGTACAGCTTGAAAAGATGCTTTCAGAGGATATATATTTTGTTCAGGTGAGAAATTATACACGTCCTGATATTAATCTTGATGAGCTTTCATCTGAAATGAATTTAAAAGGAATTTTTGTAAGAAAAATGCTTGAAAAAATTAATTCAACTGCTGACAAGTTGGAGAAAAATAATCTTGAAAAGGCTATGTATCTGGGATTGAGTGCCTTTGATGGCGAGGTGAATCATTATGAAAATTAATCAGATAAATATTGATGGTTTTGGAAAACTTAAAGATTTTCATATTGATTTTAAAAACGGTTTTAATATTATTTATGGAAATAATGAGGACGGAAAATCTACACTTATGGCTTTTGTAAAGATGATGTTCTATGGTTCTGCATCACTTAAAAAGAATGATATTCTAAGAAATCCAAGGAAAAAATATCTTCCAAAAGACAATACCCGTATGAGTGGAAATATCATTTTTGAAAATGAAGGCATTACATATCGTCTTGAGCGTGAATTTAATGATTCCAATGAAACAGATGTCATAAAACTTTTCAGTATTACTGCAAACAGGGATATTCCTGTTGATAACAGAATTTCAATAGGACAGATGTTTTTCGGTTTCAGTGCTTCTGCATTTGAAAAAACATTCTTTATAAGTCAGACAGGTACTCAGATTGATAGTGATGATGAGATAAACAAACGCCTTGCAAATCTTAATTCAACAGGCGATGAGTCAATTTCAACTCTTAAAGTACGTTCAAGACTTGTTTCTGCAAAGGAGGAGTTTAAATCTCAAAGTGGAAAAACAGGAAAGCTTGACAGAAGATATATAAAACTTAAAGAATTTGAAGAACTTCTTGAAAAGGAAAAGCGTGATGAGGCTGAAAAAGTTTCAATGATGAACAGAGCTTCTGAACTTTCTGAAAAGATAAAGCATTATGAGGAAACTTATAAAACGGCTGTTGAACAGATTGATACTCAGGAAAAGCTTATGCGTCTTGAAAGACTTAAAGAAATAGCGTCATATAAGAAGATTTATGATGAACTTTCAAAAAATCTTTCCGAAAAACAGGCATATCTTACTTCAGATAATTTTACGGCAGACAATGATTTTTTAAGTGAATGTGAAAATCGTTTTGAGGATTTGAAAAATCTTGAACATAAAAAACTGAATATGCTTTCAGAATTACAGCATCTTGAGAAGGATTTGAAAAACTGTGCTGAAGGAAAACTTATAGAGGCTGAACAGCAGAATATAAATGATATTCAGAATAAAATTATGCATATTGGTCTTGAGATAAGAAATATAAACGATGAAATTTCTTCTGCACGTTCAAAATCTGTAGTTATTGAGGAAAAACTTAAAAATTCTGAAATAGACTATAAACTTTCAGAGAGCAATTTCCGTTCTATCGATGCAATATACCATCAGAAAATATTACTTGCCGAAAAAGAACTTCACGATGCCTCGCTTCCAAAACCTATGGAGAATTCTGAAAAACAGGAAAAACATAATCTTAATATAGATAAAAAATATTTGGGTTATAGTATAATTACACTTGCTGTTTCAATAGGTCTTTCCCTGATTATTGACCCTATGTGTATATTCCTTGTAATTCTTTCAGTCATATTTATTATAAAAGCTGTTCATATTAAAAATAAAGATAAGGATAAGCCTTTTGAATATGTAAATCACGTTGAGGTTGCAAAGTGCAATGAAAGATTGCAAAAGGTAAGGAATCAGGCAGATGGAGAAAAAATGACTGCAAAGGCAAATATGGATAATGCCAAATCAAGAATTGCAGAATTTAAATCAGCAATTTCAAAAATAAGAGATAAAAAAATTCCAGAGCTTGAAAATAAGAAAACCGATTATGAAAATGAAGTATCTGAACTTCAGAATGAAAAAAGTCAGCACGAAATAAAACTTGCAGAGATACAGGCTTCGATAAAAACAAAAAATGAGCAGATTTTAAATATAAAAACACGTCTTAATGAAATAATTCTCAATCAGAATAATAAAATAAGAGAAATACTTGAATTTTTCAGCAGTTATAAATATGTTGATGATATAAATTCATTCTATCTTGAGCTTAATGAACTTAAAGAACTTTTTGATGAAATTGACAGAATTAAAATCAAAATAGAAGGGCATCTGAATTCAGCTCCGTATCTTAACAGCTCATTGTCAGTTCAGCAGGTTCGTATGCAGATTAATAATCTTGAAAATATGCTTATGAGTAAGAATGACAATAAACTTCCTGAAAAGATTGATGAACATAGTATTGAAAATCTTAAAAAACAGACTTCTGTTCTGCTTAATGGTATAAACAGCTGTAAAGAGGATTATGCTAATATCAATGCAGTTATGAAAACAAAATTTAAAGATAGTATTGGCATAAGTCATATAGAACACGAAATAAATATAATAAGAAATGAAATAGAGGAAAATGAACAGTATTGTTCAAATCTTGATACAGCTCTTAAATACCTTGAAGAAGCATCAGAAGAAATGCAGAAAAACTTTGGTTCATCTCTTAATATCAGAACAGCTGATATATTCAGAAAGCTTACAGGAGGAAAATATAACAGCGTAATTGTTTCAGAGGATTTCAATATTTCTGTTAAGAATGATTCATCAGAGGTTGAATGGCAGTATCTCAGCAGTGGTACTATAGACCAGTCATATTTTTCACTTCGTCTTGCTGTTGCCGATATGCTTTCCGGAAAGAAAAATACAATGCCTGTGCTTATTGATGATGTATTCATTCAGTATGATGATATAAGGACAAAACAGGCTCTTGATTTTCTTGATGATTATTCAGCTAACAGTCAGATTATTTTCTTCACCTGTCACGGACATCTTATTGATATGTCAGCAAAGCAGAATCTTAATGTTAAGATAAGTAAAATATAAATTAAAATCACAAAACTCCCATCAGAAAATTTTCTGATGGGTTTTTGATAGGCTATATGTGTTTTATTTTACATATGATATGAATACTGGAGCATATCTACTGTATAGTTTACAAGCTTATTAAGTAAAGGGCATACGTCTTTTCTTGCTTGTTCGAGGTCGTGTTCTCTGAAATTTCCACATTCTATCTCGCTGTTTCCAGGAATTTCTCCCTCATATTCAGATATGAAACGGAAACAGTCAAATACAAGCTTTATTGCGTTTTCGTGTGACATTCCTCTTGTAAGGAGGTAAAATCCTGTACGGCAACCCATAGGGCCTACATATACAATATTTTCTTCAAATTCAGAACTTCTTGCATATGTTGCAAAAAGATGTTCAATAGTATGCATTGATGGTGATGCAAGATATGTTCCGCCGTTTGGCTTTACCATTCTTACATCATAGGTTATTATATCTCCGTCTGTTCTTGATATGTACATTCCTATTCCTATTTTTCTGTGGTCAACCTGAAAACTTGCTATTTTTTTCATTTTAAAATTTCTCCTCGTTATATAAGTTTAAGCATATCTTCGCTTATGTCAGAATTAACAGTTATTTTTTTACCTGTAAAAATATCATTGAATATCAGCTTTCCACAGTGAAGTGCGTGTCGCTGAATATCTTCGCATAATCCTCCATAAAGTTCATCTCCTGCAAGAGAATGACCGATATATGAAAAATGTACTCTTATTTGATGAGTTCTTCCTGTTTCAAGATTTATTTCAACAAGAGAATATTTTTCATTCTGTTTTAATGTTTTATAATGAGTTACAGAGGGTTTTCCGTCATCTCTTACAGTACGAAGTATTATTGTTTCATTCTCCCTTGCAATAGGGGCATTTATAGTGCCGTAAGGCTCTGTATGTCCACATACTACAGCATAATAGACTTTTTTAATATTTCCTTGTAGCATATTTGCAGAATGTGGATTTTTAGCAATAAGACAAAGTCCGGAAGTGTTTCTGTCAAGACGGTTTACAGGTCTGAATGTCAAATGGGGGTATTCATATGCAAAGTAATTGCCCAGAGTATCTCCCTGATGCTTTATTGAAGGGTGTACAGGCATATTATAAGGCTTGTTGAATACTACGCAGTATTCATTTTCAAATAATTTTTCAGCATAAAGATTTCCATTAGCCTCAAGAAAACGTTCATCATTTATATTAAGACGTATAACATCGCCATTTCTTACTTCATCAATAGAGCGTATAAGTTTTCCCTCTCTTGTTATTCCGTTTTCCTGTCGTTTTAATTTTTTAAGAAGTCTTGCAGAAACTCCCTGAGTTTTTAAAAAATTCTGTAATGTTACAGGATTTTCTCCTGTGTATTTGTACTCGATATTTCGCATTTTATATACTCACTATCTTTTCTGTTATTTAATATGTCAGCAACAAATATGCTGAACCACGAAAGATATTTTGCCATTACAAAGGGAATTGTAACTATAAATATTGAAAGCAATCCCCAAAGTATAAAAGCTGATGTGAATTTAAAAAAATCTTTTCGTCTGCCGTGCATATCTTTAAATGATTGAATTACTGTTGTAAAAACATTTTTATCGGGATTCTGCATTAATATAAATGGTGAAAGAAGAGTTCCTGTAAATGTATAGAAATATCTTGAAAGAAAGAATAATGCAAATACAAAACAGTAAAAACTTAAAAGAATATATCCCTCACTGCCCGAAACTTCATATGCTTTTATTATAAATTTTAATGATGCACGGATACTGAATACAAATGGCAGAAATGAGAAAAAACAGATAATTTTTATTATAATCCATAAAAAAGATATTTTCAGAGTTTTCTTTATTTCAGAGATTTTTGAAGCATTAATAAAATTCATATCAGATGTGTTATAAAGATATTCTGCTATACGATTTTTTAATGGTATAAGCATTATAAATTCTGTTATGTCAAGCAGAATTTGTATAATCAGCCACGGAAAATGCGAGGGAACAAAAAGTTCATTTACTGTTATAACTTCTGCCGAGAGAAATATATATGCAATTGTCAGTTCAGTAACTTTTTTTAAAAGAATTATTATTGCAAAAATTGTTGTAAGTATTGAAAGTTCAGTTAATTTTCCGTAAAATACTCTTTTGGATATGTTTTTTATCTCACTTACAGTCATTTGTACTGATACTCCTTAACTATAATATGTATGCAGACTGTAAAAAAATTTTTTTAATACGAATCAACTTCTGAATGATGATAGGGAACTTTGCCAAGAATTTCAAATGCCTGTGAACGTTGCCACATCTGAGCAGTGACAAGGACTTCAAAGCCTTCTCCAGCATCACAGGAAAGATATTTTGCATCATATTTCGGAAGTCCGAAGCAAGTCATCATATTTGTTATTATTCCTGAATGGGTTATAATTGCACAGTGTGTGAAATCTTCAGACATCATATTAAGAATTATCTGGTTGAGTGCATTAAATACCCTTACCGTCATATCCTGTATGCTTTCGCCATTTGGAGCTGTTCCGCCTTTGAGCCATTCTTTATAGTCATTTCTATTTATAAGTTCATCAACGCATTTGCCTTCAAAATCCCCAAAATCAAGCTCTCTTAAATCATTTACAGCAATTACTTCTCTTTCAGGGAAAAGTATATCACTTGTTTCAAGGCATCTTTTAAGTGGACTGCTATAAACTCTCTGAACTTTGGGATATATAAACTCATCAGTTTTTTCAATAAGCTCTTTTTTCCCGTTTTCGCTTAATGGATAATCAGTTTTTCCGATATAAATTCCTGTATCGTTTGCTATTGTTCGTCCGTGGCGAAAAATACTTAGTCTGTAACCAGTCATATTTTTTTAATCTCCTTTATAATTGATATATTATACATATTACCACGTTTTTTTATAAAATGAAACAGTATTTTATAAAAAAATTATTAACAAGTTGTTCACTGTATTATTATCTTCTTTATTATGGAAAATATACAGTTTTTCAGAAAAGAACCTTGTTCATAAAATATTTACAAATTAATTTTGCCTAAAGTATTGCAAAATGTTTTCTTATATGCTATAATATGTCTTGCGTGATTGCAACAAAGATATGCGAAGAAGTGAAAGGTTGCTGTCGGTATGACAGGTAATTTTCACGGAGTATGTCCGATTTAAAATCCGGGCGACTGTAATAACGAACACTGTGTGTGCTTTATGTGTCTTGCGTATGCGTAGAGTATGTCTAATTGTGTCATTATGGGTGTCTGGAAAACTTTAACCGTTTTTCAGGCTTTTTTTGTCCTCATAAGACCTGTGTTCCTTATAAACAAACAGATTCCCGCCCCCAATTAACATTATCCCAAGGAGGCGAAAATAAAGTGGCAGTCAATGAAAAAATCAGAATCAAAATCAAGGGTTATGAACACGCTGTAGTTGATGCAGCAGCAGCTAAAATCGTTGAAGCAGCTAAGAGAAGCGGTGCAAGAGTTTCAGGTCCTATTCCGCTCCCAACTGATAAGGAAATAATCACTATTCTCCGTGCCGTTCACAAATACAAGGACAGCAGAGAACAGTTCGAAATGAGAACTCACAAGAGACTCATCGATGTTATCAGACCAGCAGCTAAAACTATGGATGCTTTACAGAGCCTTGAAATTCCGGCTGGTGTTGACATCGTAATGGAAATCAAGTAATTTTCATATAGTCATAACCACGGTCAAGTTGGTGAAGTATACCAACCAATAACTCAGGAGGAATTAATAATGCAGAAAGCTATTATCGGCAAGAAAATCGGTATGACTCAGATTTTCGATGAAGCAGGAAAAGTTATTCCTGTTACTGTTGTTGAAGCTGGTCCATGCGTTATCGTACAGAAGAAAACTGTTGAAAACGATGGCTATGCATCTGTTCAGATGGGCTTCGGCGACGTTAAACCACAGAGAGTTAACAAGCCTATGAAGGGTCACTTCGCTAAGGCAGACGTTGCTCCAAAGAAAACACTCAAGGAATTCAGACTTGATGACTGCGATGCTCACAATGTAGGCGACGTTCTCAAGGCAGATGCTTTTGCAGTAGGCGACATCATCGATGTAAGCGGTACAAGCAAGGGTAAAGGTTTCCAGGGTACTATCAAGCGTAACAACAATTCAAGACTTAAGGAAACTCACGGTTCAGGTCCTGTTCACAGACACGCTGGTTCTATGGGTGCTTGTTCTTCACCTTCAAGAATCTTCAAGGGCAAGGCTCTTCCAGGTCAGATGGGTGCTGAAAAGGTTACTGTTCAGAATCTTGAAATTGTTAAGATAGACGCAGAAAATAATCTTATCGCAATCAAAGGTGCTGTTCCAGGTCCTAAGGGCGGAATTATCAGTATCGTTGACAGCGTTAAAAAGGCTTAATGGAAGGAGGAAGCATTTATGTCTAAAGTTTC
>JAZKXQ010000418.1:0-4784 GCA_045611725.1 Oscillospiraceae bacterium | reverse complement strand
ATGCACAGTATCTGTAATTATTATAATACATCTGTGGAATTTTGTCAAATAAAAACCGAAAGAAAAATCTTTCGGTTTTATTTTTTATATTAAAAATCCATACCATTAAAGAATCTGTAAAATTCAACCTTATCCTGACACTTGTCAACAGCATCTGCTTCGCTGATAACTCCTGTTTTTGCAAGTCTTGCAAGTTCCTGGTCAAGACATATCATTCCATACTGTTTACCAGTCTGAATAGCTGACTGAATAAGATGAACTTTGTTATCACGAATCATAGCTGCACAGGCATCTGTTACATTAAGAACTTCCAGAGCTGCAATTCGTCCTGAACCATCGAGCTTAGGAATAAGAGTCTGTGAAATTACTCCTACAAGAACGTTTGCAAGCTGTGTTCTAATCTGATTTTGCTGATGCTGTGGGTAAACGTCAATGATACGGTTAATTGTATCAGCTGCACTTGTTGTATGAAGTGTTGAGAATACAAGGTGACCTGTTTCAGCTGCTGTTATAGCTGCTGAGATTGTTTCAAAGTCACGCATTTCTCCTACGAGGATAACGTCAGGGTCTTCACGGAGTGCAGCTCTTAATGCTGCCGCAAAGTCAGGAACATCAGGGCCTACTTCTCTCTGGTTTATCATACATCTTTTATGCTCGTGAACATATTCTATAGGGTCTTCGACTGTAATAATATGTGATGATTTATTAACATTTACATAGTCAATCATACCTGCAAGAGTTGTTGATTTACCCGAACCAGTAGGGCCTGTTACAAGAACGAGTCCTCTTGGACGCATTGCAAAATCTGCAAGTATTGGTGGAAGAAAAAGGTCCTCAAGAGTTGGAATATCATTTCTTAAAAGACGGATTGCTATTGCTGTATGGTTTCTCTGACGGTATACGTTAACTCTGTGACGGAAACCTCTTTTTGTTGTATATGAAAAGTCAGTGTCCTTATGTGCATAAACATCTTTTTTAAGTTCATCTGGAACCATCTGTTCAGCTATATCAACAATTGTTGCCTCGTCCATTTCAGGATATTTACTTACTTTTCTTAATGCACCGTTAAGTCTTACAATTGGAGTTATATTTACTGTAAAATGCAAGTCCGAACAGCCTAACATTCTGACTTCATCAAGAACTTTGTCAATATCAAGTTTCATTTCCATAATTTAAAAACCTCCCTTAAATTAAACTGCATATGTTACTCTTATAAGCTCATCAATTGTAGTAACACCTTGCTGAACGAGTTCAGAAACGTTATCTCTAAGGAGCCTTGTGCCGTGCTGTTTAGCTGCATTTTCAAGCTCCTCCTTACCTGCTCCATTAGCGATAAGAGTTGAAATACCTGAAGTACAGTGAATAATTTCGTGAATAGCTGTACGACCTTTATATCCAGTACCATTACATTCCTGACAGCCTACAGCATCAAAAATTGGTACCTGAAGTCCCGGATTAAGTTTCATAAGTGAAAGCTCGTCCGGGTCAGCATATCTTGCCTGTTTACATTTAGGACAAAGAACTTTTACAAGACGCTGTGCAATAACACCGATAAGGGAAGTTGCAACCATATATGATGCAACACCCATATCCACAAGACGCACGATTGTTGAAGCCGCATCATTAGTATGAAGTGTTGAAAGAACCAAGTGACCTGTAATAGCGGCTCTGATAGCGATTTCAGCAGTTTCGGCGTCACGCATTTCACCTATCATTACTATGTCAGGGTCCTGACGGAGAATAGAACGGAGTGCTGCAGCGAATGTCATACCAGCCTTTGTATTAACCTGTACCTGATTGATACCTTCGATATTCTTTTCGACAGGGTCTTCAACAGTAATTACGTTTACATTAGGCTTTGCAAGTTCACCAAGTGCAGCATAAAGAGTAGTTGTTTTACCTGAACCTGTAGGCCCTGTTACAAGCATAACTCCGTGAGGACACTTAATCATACTTTCAAACATACTGTAGTTGTAATCTGTCATACCAAGGTCTGTAATCTTTCTGAGAGCAATCTGACCTGTTGAAAGAATACGAATAACTATCTTTTCACCATTTACTGTAGGAAGCGAAGATACACGGACATCAAGTGTAGTACCATCAACAACCTGAGTAAAACGACCGTCCTGCGGAACTCTCTTTTCAGCGATATTCATACCGCTTATAAGCTTAAGACGTGTTGCAAGTGAATTATGAACTACATTTGAAACATTCATAAGCTCTACAAGGTCACCATTTACACGGATTCTTATTCTTGTATAAGTTTTGAATGGTTCAATATGAATGTCAGTAGCGTCAGCTCTGAATGAGTTTTCAACGATTGTATTCGCAAGTTTAACAATAGGAGCAGATTCAATTCTGTCTTTTGATTCTGCATCTTCTTCATCATTGCCCATAAACTGAGTAACATCATCAAGAACGCTGTCAACATTCTGCATTGAGTAATGCTTACCGATTGCCTTGTTGATTGAGGATTTTGTAGCAAGTACAGGAGTACTGTCCATACCTGTGATAACCTTAATATCTTCAAGAATATTGAAGTTAATCGGGTCATCTGTAGCAATTGTAAGCTTTTTACCTATAATATCAATAGCTATTACAGTATATTTCTTTGCAAGTGCTTCTGGAATTTTAAGTACTGCATCTTCATTGATTTCAATTCTTTCAAGGTCAACATATGGTACTTTAAGTTTTCCTGCAAGAGCCTGTGCAAATCTTATTTCGCTAAGATAACCAAGCTCTACAATTACTTCACCAAATCTTTTCTGACCCTGTGATTCCTTCTGTTTTTCAAGAGCTTCCACAAGCTGTTGATTTGTAATAAGCCCCTGTTCAACAAGGTAATCACCAATTCTTATATTTCTCATTAAACGCCCTCCGTTCGAGTAATTATTTCTTGTATTTACATTAATTATATGTTAAAATATATAGTATAAAAAATTAAATAATGCTGGGAGGAATATTAAAATGCTAAGTATGGAGTATTTAGACATTAGATTTTATTTAATGTTTTATACTATTGTATTTGCTTATGGTCTGTGCATAGGAAGCTTTCTTAATGTTGTTATTTTAAGGCTTCCAAATAACGAATCACTCGTGAAACGTTCTTCGCACTGTATGACCTGTGGAGAAAAAATCAAGGTATATGACCTTATTCCCCTTTTCAGCTGGATTTTCCTAAAAGGAAAATGCAGAAATTGTGGAGAAAAAATTTCCCCAAGGTATCCGGTTGTTGAAGCACTCAACGGTATCCTTTATGTAATAACATTCGCTGTTATGGATACTACTCCAAGAGCAATAATAACTCTTTTTATGTTCTCGCTTCTTATTGTAATCGGATTTATGGACTGGGACACTCTTGAAATGGATACGAGAATCCTCGGACTTATTGCATTTCTTGCTATACCGTCTGCAATATTCACCGATGACCTTACAATTATCCAGAGAATTATCGGAGGATTATGCATAAGTCTTCCATTTTTTATAATCGGTGAAGTTTCAGGAGCAATAATCAAAAAAAATACGGGAGAAAAAATCCGTGGAATTGAACTCGGTGACACAATTCTTATGGCTTGTGCAGGAATTGTAATCGGCCCTTCAAGAATTGCCATATCAGCATTTTTCGGTATTTTACTTGCTGCCATATTCGGTATGATAAACAAATATCGTTCGGGAGAATCAAAATTTGCATTCGGCCCTTATCTTGCAATAGGCATTGTTATCGGTACATTATGGGGAAGTGAAATCATTGTATGGTATCTTGGGTATGTTTCAATATGAATAAACAATTTAAAAAGCAGTCGGAGCAATCGTTCCGACTGCTTTTTTGCAGTTTTTAATATTCGTTTGCAAACTTTGGAAGTGTATATACAAAATAGATATTTTTTCCACCTTGCAATGTATCATCACAACCTGCATATGGATTGGTTTCTGGCTTTGTAGCGTCAATTTTTATTGCACCTGGGTCGTGTTCACCAACTTCTTCGCCTTCAATATTCAGATACTTTACTTCTGTATCAATAGGCAATTTAGCCTGAATATTTCTAAGATTAACGAATGAGAAAGTTGAAGCTGTTGAAAGTTTATAGAAACGAGAATCTGTTTCAGGTGGAATAATCTTTGAACCACTATCCATAACATATCTGTATGCAGTTATATCAAGTACTGCATTTGATACGCCAAATGTACATTCTTTTGTACCATCGTGATTTTCATCACCCATTGGAACTGAAAATTCATATTTATAATCGGAATATAAATTTTCATTTATTTCCTTATATTTAGTACCTGATGAAACTGAACCTTTATAGATTGTTATTTTTCCGTTATTGGCATTATCAATCTCCATTATATAAACAGGAGGCTTTTCAGTATAAGTAGCGAATTTATCTGCCATAGCTGTTGCTGAACTGTTTGCAGCAGTTGCATCAGTTGCGTTATACAAAACTCTGAGATTATTTGCATATTTCAGATTATCTTCAATATATAATCTCACATTGTCTGAGGCAGCTCTTGCGTGTTCATAGTTTGCAGTGCTTGAATAGACATTAGCAACAGGATTAAGAAGTGAAAGAACAGCTGCCATAATCATACTGAATATTGCAAGAACTACTATAAGTTCAACAAGAGTAAAACCTTTAAGTTTCTTCAAAATTACCCCTTCTTTCACTTAATTTACGGAGTGATTGTAAGTCCGTCATAGTACTGAAAATTTCTGCCATCATCTGCACTTGGTGTTACATAAACAGGATTACCATAAGCGTAAAGAACTTCATTTCCATTTG
>JAZKXQ010000417.1:0-1578 GCA_045611725.1 Oscillospiraceae bacterium | reverse complement strand
TCGTCCGCAGGGACATTTTTTAATATAGTCCCGCAGACGATTTTATTTATCCGCTGTCATAACGACCCGACTGAATTTCAGTCTGATTTTTTTATATATTATCATTATAATATCATATTTTAATTATTGTGTCAATAATTTTACTATCAAAAAAAATTTTTTTAAAAATTTTAAATTTTTTGTAGTAGTTTTGATATTTTGAATCGTTTTATACATAGAAGACAAAAGAAAGGAGTCAGAAGAACTGATATGGAACTTAACTTAGCCGAATACAATACTTTTCCAAGCACAGATAAAATTCATAGGAGTTCAATAGATAAAACAGCTGATTTCGCTGAAAAATATGAACTTTATAGTAATATGATTTATAAAATATGCCTTGTAAGACTGGGTTCAAAGGAAAATGCCGAAGATGCTATGCAAAATGTCTTTATAAAACTTTACAGCAAAGCTCCAATCTTCAATAATCCAGATGAAGAAAAAGCGTGGCTGATAAGAGTAGCAGTTAATGCGTGTAAGGATTTCCAAAAATCTTTCTGGCAGAAAAATACCATAGGTCTTGATGAAATTTCAGAAATTTCAGATGGTGGAATAAAAGACAGACAGAAACTGATTGATATATTCAATCTTCCACCTAAGTACAGAACAGTTCTTCAACTCTATTATTATGAAGGATATTCGGAAAAAGAGATAGCCCGAATCCTCAAAATCGCTGAAAAAAGCGTAGCTATGCAGTTATATCGTGCAAGAAAAAAATTAAAGAAAGAAATGGAGGCAACAGAATATGAAAGATAATGATAAAAACGCTTTGGAAATATATAATGCGTTTGACTCTGTTGTATCTCCCGATTCAGCTGTAAAGCAACGAATTTTCAACAGTGTTATGAACAAAGAGAAAAAAAAAGTATTCAACTTTCGCAGTACTTTAATTCCTGCGGCGGCAATGGTAATGGTAATTGTGAATGTGGGTATTCTGTATACTTCAGTAACGGGAAATCCTTCTCTGAGCCCTCAGAGTTCACCTTCAAACAATTCCGTGAAAATCCCAAACAAAACGAGTGAAAAAACATATACTGAGCCTTCCTTTTACTCATCAGAAAAAGACTCCCTCCCTGTATCAGATACTGATTACACATCGTTTTTTTCTGCTGAAATAACTTCTGCTTTTATGGCGTCAGAAGAAGTCCAGTCTGGACTTCTTCCGCCTGTAAGCAATGAACTCCAGAATTTATATGCTGATGCATATGAAATATATAAACAATATACTATGGGATTAAATCAGTACAGCAATGAAAATATAGTTATAAATGGTGAAGTTTATACTAAAGCAAATCCTGAATATTTCCATAGCATAGATGATGTTGATAAATATTTCCATAAATATTTTACTGAAAGATTTCTTCAAGAAATTGATATAATTTCAAATTTTACTGAATATAATGGCAATATTTATTGCAAATCAAATGCTAAAGGTGGTATTATGGGTTATGCAGGTCATACTTATACAATAACTGAAACTACTGAAAATGAAATAAGTATCGAGGCAATATGTTATATTTCTGATAATTCTGAAAAATC
>JAZKXQ010000416.1:0-5647 GCA_045611725.1 Oscillospiraceae bacterium | reverse complement strand
ATTCTGTTATAGCGTCATCAGCTTCACCAGCTGTGAGTTCTTCAAACTGAACACCACACTGGGAAATACCATTTACCATATCGGAAACACTTGCAGAAGCCTCTTTGCTTTCTCCACCACCACAAGCTGTAAGGAGCATAGTGGACATAATTGAAGTTGCCATAAAAACTTTTAACTTTTTCATTTTTTTAATATCCTTTCTCTTTTCTTTATTATTGTACTGTATGTGAGAGGATATATTCTATAATATCCTCATAAACAGGCTTTGAGATATGAATACCGTCTGATGTGACATTTGACGGCAGACAGCCGTTACTTCCTCTTAAACTGCTGTTTACATCAAGATAGTATATACCTTTTTCATCAGCAAGTTCAAGCAGACATTTATTAAATTTATCAATCTGCGAATTAAGAATTTTACCTTCGGCAGTGCTTGGCTTTGCCTCTCTTTCCGCACTTACGGGAGTAACGGACATCAGATATATTTTAACAGATGGCATATGCTGTTTCAAATGGTCGATAAATATTCCAATCTGTTCGGACATATCATTATTTATATCCCACGCTACTCCGTTCATACCCATCATTATATATACTTTTGAAGGTCTTGCTGATATTACGGCTGATAATGCAGTAACATTTCCGTAATATGTATCTATTGTATTTGAATTAAGCTGATAAGGATTAAGACCTACACTTGCAAAGACTTGTTTTTCTGGGAAGAATTTATAGAGTGAGAGTCCCTCAAAAATTGAATCGCCCACGAATACAGCGTCATCAAGATATGATTTATCAGCAGGTTCAGACTGGGGGATAGGATTTGAAATTTTTATGGAAGATGTTACAGGCATAGTAACTTTTTCTGTAACAGGAACAGTTGTCTGAAGAATTTCCGTTTCGGATACAATATCAGATGTTTCTGATGTTTCGGAAATTTCTGTGGTTGAAGTTTGTGAGGTAGTTTCTGTTATTTCTGTCTGTTCAGTTGTTGTCGAAATAATTTCTTCTTCCGAGGAAATTTCCGTAATTTCTGTAGTTTCTTCTGAAGTTTCTTTAATTGTAGTTTCAGGAATTTCAGTTTCAACTGTTTTATATCTTCCGTCTGACATTTTCCAGCCATTATTTACTTTTTCGGTAACGGTTTCAGATATTTCAGTATTCTGACTGGCAATTTTATTGTCATATGATATACATATTGCAGCTGCAGAAGATATACAGCCGACTATCAGAGCAGCCATAATACAAACGATTAATCTTTCATTTTTATTCATAGGCAATTTTACCCTGCAACGTGAGTAAGGATATAGTCGATTACCTTAATGTATGTTTCTTTATTGAAATGCATACCATCTGTAGAAACATCAGAAGGAAGTTTACCCTGTGAATTTACAAGAGCAGAATTTACGTCTATGAAATGAACTCCTTTTTCATTGGCAAGAGAAAGTAATTGTGAGTTATATTCAATTATATCTGAATTGAGAATTTTTCCTTCTTCAACAGAAGGTTTATTTTCACGTTCTGCTGTAACTGGAGGAATTGACATTACATATATAGTAACATCGGGAGCTTCAGCCTTAACGCTGTCTATAAATGTACTGTAATCGGCAATCATTTTTGAATTGTCAATCCAGCCCATTCCATTACTTCCGAGCATTACATAAACATTTTCAGGAGCAGCCGCCTTTATTGCCGTTGAAACAAGGACATCACCATAAAATGTTTTAAGGGGAGTATTATTTATAAGGTCAATTCTCATACTTGTTTTTGCAAATACATTTTTTTCTGATACAAATCCATATCCCGAAAATCCTGTTGAAATTGAATCTCCTACGAATATGCAGGTATCAAGATATGATTCGTCTTGTCTTGAAGATTGTCCGACAGGATTTGAAACTGTTGAGGAATTATTCTGCTGAGGCTGTTCCTCCTGAACGTCAGGAAGTTCATTTCCCTGTTCTGTAATTTCTTCAACAGGCGAATTGTTTTCAGCTGTTATATTTTCATTGCTGTTCTGTACAGCTTCATTATTATCAGCCTGTGCAGAGCCGTCCTGTGCATTTTCGTCTGATTTATTGTTGTCTTTTTTATCAGATGAACTTTTGCTAATATCTATAATATCAGTTGAACCCGAAACATTGCTGTTTATAACAGGAGTTGCAGAATTTTCCTGTTCCTTGACTCCATTTACATAAGCTATAAAGCATAATATAAAGCTGAGAAGAAAGCTTAAAAAAACAATTTCTCCTCTGAATTTAAGTTTGTATTTTCTTTTTTTAGGGGCTTGAGCCATTTGATATTCCTCCCTGCCATATTATTTATTATCATCAGTTTATGTTACCCAATATATTATACATTAACAATATTATTTTTTCAAGATGTTTTTTTATTTTTAATAAAAATAAAACTAAATTTAGATAAATGTTGCAATGATTGAAAATATATAGTATAATAATTATTGAATATGAGAAAAATATTCGACAATTTTATTTCTGGAGGATATTATGTGTGGGTATGTAGGCTTTACCAACTGTATTGATAATTCAAATGCAGTGCTTGGTAAAATGATGGACAGAATAAAGCACAGAGGCCCTGACGCCGAGGGAAAGTATATTGATGAAAATGTTGCTCTTGGTCATCGCCGTTTAAGTATTATAGATGTTTCATCACAGGGAAATCAGCCCATTTTCAATGAGGATTCCTCGAAGGTGCTTGTATTCAACGGAGAAATATATAATTTCGCAGGTATAAGAAAAAGGCTTATACATTCGGGACATAAATTTACTACAAATACTGATTCCGAGGTTCTTATTCACGGATATGAGGAGTACGGCGAAAAACTTTTAAGTATGCTCCGAGGAATGTTTTCATTCGTTATATGGGATAAGAAAAATAATGAAATTTTCGGAGCAAGGGATTTTTTCGGAATAAAGCCTCTTTATTATGCAATGATGGGCGAAACTTTTATGTTTGGTTCAGAAATAAAAAGTTTTCTTGAACATCCTCATTTCATTCAGGAGCTTAATGAAACGGCTCTTGAAAATTATCTTACATTCCAGTATTCTCCCTGCGAGGAAACTTTTTTTAAGAATGTTTATAAGCTTCCTCCTGCACATTATTTTATATACAAAGATGGAAAAATGCAGATTGAAAGATACTGGGAGGTAAAATTCAAGACTGATGATTCAAAAAGCCTTGATTACTGGGTGAATGAAATCTCACAGACTTTTAAGGATTCTGTTTCAGCTCATAAAATCTCTGATGTAGAAGTCGGAAGTTTTCTTTCAAGTGGAGTTGATTCAAGTTATGTGGCAGCTGTCGCAGACGTTGATAAAACTTTTACAGTAGGTTTTGGAAATAATGAAAAATATAATGAAATAGGCTGGGCAAAGGAATTTTCCGAGGCTATTGGAAAAGAAAATTATAGCAAGGTTATAAAGCCAGAAGAATACTGGGGGACAATTCCCGAAATACAGTATCATATGGACGAACCACTGGCAGACCCTGCCGCAATAGCATTGTATTTTGTATGTCAGATAGCTTCTGAAAAATTAAAGGTAGTTCTTTCGGGAGAAGGTGCTGATGAGATTTTTGGAGGATATAATATATACAGCGAACCAGATGGAACATTTTATGATATGCTTCCGATGAATTTCAGAAGGACTGTTGCAGATATATGCGAAAAACTTCCAGCGAAAAAGGGAATTAATTTTCTTGTAAGAAAGGGCAGGGATTTGGAAGAACGTTTTATAGGCAATGCTTATATGTTTACTGTCGAGGAGAGAAAAAAACTCCTTAAAATAAAAACAGACGCTCCAAACCCTATGGAAATAACAAAGCCTTTTTATGATAAAGTTAAAAATAAAGATAATGTTACTAAAATGCAGTATCTTGACCTGCATCTCTGGATGACAGGGGATATTCTCCTTAAAGCCGATAAAATGAGTATGGCTCATTCTCTTGAATTGAGAGTTCCTTTTCTTGATAAGGAAATAATGACTCTTGCACAGGAAATTCCAGCAAAATACAGAGTAACAAGAGATGAAATAACAGATGAAAATACAAAATATATTACAAAATATGCAATGCGTCTTGCAGCTAAAAAGGATACTCCTCCACAGACGGAAAAAACTGCTGTAAAGAAAAAACTTGGTTTTCCTGTTCCAATCAGAGTATGGCTTAAAGAGGAGAAATATTATAATATCGTCAAGGAATATTTTAAAGGCGAAACTTCCGAAAAATTTTTCAATACGGATATACTTATGAAACTTCTTGACGAGCATAAAAAAGGTAAAAAAGATAATAGCCGTAAAATATGGACTGTATTTATCTTCCTTGTATGGTACAAGGTTTATTTTGAAAATTCAGGATTAAATATCATAACAGATTAATAATTCTTTGTGATATTTATATAGATTATCTAAAAACGGAGGAATAAAAAATGACTTCTCATTATCAGCATCTTGCAGACCTTAATGATTATCCTGTATCGTGGTGGAATAAAATTGTTTCGCTTGGACAGGATATATGCAGAAATCCCCAAAGATATAACGGGGCGTGTAACGGGAAAATAATGGCTACGCTTTTTTATGAGCCTTCAACAAGAACGCAGATGTCATTTCAGACTGCAATGATAAGACTTGGAGGAAGCATTATCGGATTTGATAATCCTGCAACTTCTTCTGTTTCAAAAGGTGAAACATTAAAGGATACTACAAAGATTGTAAGCAATTATGCTGACATTCTTGTTATAAGAAATCCTCTTTCAGGTTCTGCAAAGGCGGCAGCATTAACTGCTGATTGTCCTGTAATAAATGCAGGTGATGGAGGACATCTCCACCCTACACAGACTCTTACTGACCTTCTGACGCTCAAAGAGGAAAAGGGAAGACTTGACCATCTTAAAATAGGTATGTGTGGCGACCTTATCAATGGAAGAACTGTTCATTCTCTCTGCAAGGCTCTTTCCTGTTATGAGGGGAATGAATTTATACTTATTTCAACAAATGAACTCAGACTTCCTTCATATGTAAAAGATGTTCTTAATGCTAATAACTGCAAATTCAGAGAAGTTTTCTCTCTTGATGAAGTTATCGGAGAGCTTGATGTTCTCTATATGACAAGAATTCAGCAGGAACGCTTTTCAAGTCACGAAGAATACCTTGCACAGAAAGACACATATGTTCTTGATAAAAAGAAGATGAAAAAAGCGTCACCAGAACTTATAGTACTTCACCCATTGCCGAGAGTTGATGAAATAACTTCAGAGATTGATGATGACCCAAGAGCTATGTATTTCAAACAGGCTAAATATGGAATGTATGTAAGAATGGCTCTTATAATAACAATGCTTGAAAATCAGAGTCCGTCAAAACTTCTTCACGGAAGTATAAGAAAAGATATATGCTGTAAAAATCCAAAATGCATAACACAGACTGAAAAATATCTCCCGAAAAGTTTCAGAGGAAACGGAGATATACTTGAATGTGAATACTGTGATGAAAGAATACTTTTATAGAAAATCTATATTTTTAATGCTTATCCCCTATATTCTTTGAGGAATATAGGGGATATTATTTTTTATTGATAAACATATAATTAAGTAAGAGGTGGTTTAATGAAAAAGATAAAAAATATTCTGATTTCATTT
>JAZKXQ010000415.1:0-2455 GCA_045611725.1 Oscillospiraceae bacterium | reverse complement strand
CCTGTAATATCTGTTTTGCTTATTGAAACGCTTGTTTTAGCATTAACCATTGAAACCTTGTTTTTTGCTGTTCCATCAGATGTTATTGTAAATTCAATTGTTTCCTTGCTTAAAACATAACCATCTGGAGCAATTGTTTCTGTAAGAATATATTTTCCGTGCGGAAGTCCTGTTATTACTGTTGATTCATTCATTGATGTAAATGTTATTGTTTTTCCGTCTTCGCTTACAGATAATTCATTATTTTCAGATTTTACATTGCTTAAGTCAATTTCACCTGTTGCAGAAGTAATTTCAAGTACTGCCCCTTCTATTTCTGATGTACCTGTAATATCTGTCTTGCTTATTGAAACGCTTGTCTGAGCATTAACCATTGAAACCTTGTTTTCTGCTGTTCCATCAGATGTTATTGTAAATTCAATTGTTTCCTTGCTTAAAACATAACCATCTGGAGCAATTGTTTCTGTAAGGATATACTTTCCGTATGGAAGTCCTGTTATTACTGTTGATTCATTCATTGATGTAAATGTTATTGTTTTTCCGTCCTCGCTTACAGACAATTTGTTATTTTCAGATTTTACATTGCTTAAATCAATTTCACCTGTTGCAGAAGTAATTTCAAGAATTGCTCCCTCAATTTCAGATGTGCCTGTAATATCTGTCTTGCTTATTGAAACGCTTGTCTGAGCATTTACCATTGAAACCTTGTTTTCTGCTGTTCCATCAGATGTTATTGTAAACTCAACCGTTTCCTTGCTTAAAACATAGCCATCTGGAGCTGTTGTTTCTGTAAGGATGTATTTTCCGTGTGGAAGTCCTGTTATTACTGTTGCTTCGTTCATTGATGTAAATGTTATTATTTTTCCATCCTCGCTTACAGACAATTTGTTATTTTCAGATTTTACATTACTTAAATCAATTTCACCTGTTGAAGAAGTAATTTCAAGTACTGCTCCTTCTATTTCTGATGTGCCTGTAATATCTGTTTTGCTTATTGAAACGCTTGTCTGAGCATTAACCATTGAAACCTTGTTTTCTGCTGTTCCATCAGATGTTATTGTAAATTCAACTGTTTCCTTGCTTAAAATATAGCCATCTGGTGCTGTTGTTTCTGTAAGGATATATTTTCCGTGTGGAAGTCCTGTTATTACTGTTGCTTCATTCATTGATGTAAATGTTATTGTTTTTCTGTCCTCGCTTACAGATAATTTATTATTTTCAGATTTTACATTGCTTAAATCAATTTCACCTGTTGAAGAAGTAATTTCAAGTACTGCTCCCTCAATTTCAGATGTACCTGTAATATCTGTCTTACTTATTGAAACGCTTGTCTGTGCGTCTTTCATAATAACAGTTGTATCTTCAACATTATCTCCTGTAACAGTATATGAAGTTTTATCCTCACTTAAAGTTATAGTAAATTCAATACTTTCTGCTATTGTATAGCCATCTGGAGCTGTTATTTCAGTAAGAGTATAACTGCCCTCTGGAAGTCCTGATATAACTGTTTGAGCGTCTGAAGATGAAGTAAACTGGATAGTATTTTCAGTTATTACTGCATCATCAACAGGTATATCATTTCTTGTGACACGGATTACATCTGAATTAAATTTAACATTTTCGTTATTGCTTGTAATTCTGAGAGTTGCACCATCAAGCTCTGAAGTTCCATTAATATCCTGTTTTGATATTGTAACTGAAACAGGAGTATCCTTAATTTCCGTAACACCTGTAACTATTCCATTTTTAAGGGTAAATTCGGCTGTTTCCTCGGAAACAAGATAGCCGTTTGGAGCAATTGTTTCTCTCAATGTATAAGCTCCGTCTTTAAGACCGCTTATTATGGTAGGAGTATTCATTGATGTGAATGTTATTGTTTTTCCGTCCTCGCTGATTTCAAATGACTCATTATTTAATGATACAGCATTACTTAAATCTGCATTTTCATCTTTCGCTGTAACAGTAAGAACTGCACCTGCAATTTCTGAACTGTTTACAATATCTTTCTTGCTGATACTTACTTCATTATTTCTTCTGTCAAGCATTACAACAGAATTTTCAGTATGTGAATAAGCATTCTGAACATCTGAAACAGCACCATCAGCATTGAGTGTAAATGTTATGCTTTCAGCTATTTCATAACCATCAGGAGCTGTTGTTTCTGTAAGAATATAGCTTCCTGCAGGAATACAATTTATAACTGTCTGATAATCGGCAACTGATTTAAATTCAATCTTATCAGAAGAAACTGTGAAACCGTCAGCTGTTTCGCCATTCTGTGTAGCTGTTACACTTGAAAGGTTGTTAGACTGTCCATCAATATTTGTTATAGTAAGAGTTGCACCTGCAAGTTCCTTAACGGAATCACCTGCAATTTCAACCTTGCTGATTGTTACTTCTGTAAGAGCATCAACCATTGTAACCTTATCTGTTTCAGTACCATTAATTGTAACAG